>JAGNQL010000076.1 GCA_017989135.1 Burkholderiales bacterium | reverse complement strand
GACCGCCGCGAAGCGGAGTTGGCGAAGAACGGCTTCATGCCGCTGGTGCACAGAAAGAATACCGACGTAGCGGCTTTCATTGGAGCGCAGTCGTTGAACAAGCCTGCTGAGTACTACGACTCCGACGCCACGGCCAATGCCAATTTGGCCGCACGCCTGCCGTATATGTTTGCGTGCTGTCGTTTTGCCCACTATCTCAAATGCATCGTTCGAGACAAAATCGGCTCGTTCCGTGAGCGGGATGATATGCAGAAGTGGCTTAACGAATGGATATTGCACTACGTAGACGGTGATCCAGCTAGTTCCACTCAGGAAACAAAGGCTCGTAAGCCGCTTGCGGCCGCAGAGGTGGTCGTGGAAGAGGTTGAGGGAAATCCTGGGTACTACACCTCGAAGTTCTTCCTGCGCCCGCACTACCAACTGGAGGGTTTGACGGTGTCGTTGCGTTTGGTATCGAAGTTGCCATCCGCCAAGGCCGGCGCGGCTTAGTCAATACGTGAAAAATTCTGAAGCAATGTCGCTTAACACCATAGCGCTTCGTCTATTGCAGTAAGGACTTCAAATGATTGAAGTACCTCTTTCAATGTCACAGAATCAATTTTTTTAGGAGACCATCATGGCTGGTAATTTATTTCTGAAAGTCGGCGATGTTACTGGCGAATGCGCCGAAGGAAATCACAAAGGCTGGATTGATGTTGAGTCGTACAGCGAAGGCCTTCAATCATCCGGTACCGCGGGTTACGGCGGTGGTGCCGGCCTCGGCACAGTGTCGTACAACGACATCACGATCACGTGTCATATGGAAAAGGCTATTCCGGCGCTCATGAAAGCGTGCGCCGACCACAAGCACTACAGTGACGCAAAGATTCACGCTACCAAAATGGGTGGCAATGGCATGAGCTGGAACTACGTTGAAATCACCTTGAAGGATGTGGTTGTCACGGGCGTTCATTTCAGTGGCATGGCGAACCAGATTCCGACGGTTCAAGTATCCCTAAACTTTACAAAGATCAAGACCGAGTACTATGAGCAAAGCTCAAGTGGTGGTCAAGGCACATCGACGAATGCCGAATGGGATCAGAAGTCCAATAAGGCTGTGTAATGCCTCCGTTTGCCGAAGTTTCTTCGGCAAACGAGATGCAAACCCGCTATCAGGTGTTGGTAACGGGAGATTTGTTTGGCGCGCCGACTTGATGCCCTCGCGGTTGATGGTTCGGCGCGTTGTTGTTTGGTGCGATAACGAATTGGCAGAGCAATATGGATCCGCTTACGGGGACGCTCGACGAACAACTTCAAGAACTGCAGTCACGAATTAAACGGGACGCCAGTTCGGCCAAATTGCGGATACATCTGTTCCAATTGCTTTGTGTCATGGGCAACTGGCAGCGGGCTTTGGCGCAGCTGCAACTGTGCGCTCAGCTCGACGCGTTAGCGATACCGATGGCGCAAACCTACAGAGAGGCCATTCGCTGCGAATTGTTCCGGCAACAAGTGTTTGCTGGTCAACGTACGCCCCAGGTTATGGGAACCCCGCCCGCGTGGATTGGCTCGCTCATTGAGGCGCTAAAGCGTGACGGCGCCGGTGACGCTCACGGCGCGGCACAGCTGCGCTCGAAGGCGATGGACGAAGCCGAGCCCATTGCGTGCACTATTGATGGCGTTTCGTGCGAATGGCTAACGGATGGCGACTCGAGGATGGGGCCGGTCTGCGAAGTAATCGCGAATGGGCAGTACTACTGGTTGCCTTTCGAGTCCTGTAAAGGCATATTGATCGAACGTCCCGTTGATTTACGAGATATGGTGTGGGCTCCCGCAGAGTTGCTGCTGCCGAATGAGGGCAGGGTTCCAGCGCTCATCCCGACGCGCTACCCTGGTACCAGCGTGCTCGAAAATGGGAATGCTGACGCACTCAAACTTGCGCGCGCCACAGAGTGGACCGAAAATTCACCCGACATCTGGTTCGGGCTAGGGCAGCGTGAGTGGACGAGTGACGTGGCTGAACATGCCATTCTTGATACTCGGCAAATAATGTTTGTCGTTGCGTCGTCTGATGGAGGAAACAAAGCGTGAGTGAAAATTGCTCTCGCCTCGGCCCAAAGACCATCGGCGTGTGATAAGGTGATTGTTGTTTACCCCGATCTTCCGCAAACATTGAACATTGATGTTCGGGTGTGACTACATAACTTCGAGTCATGGACGAACGCACAATTCTTCGAAACACGAGTGATCGCCTGCAGCCTGCGCTGCTGGATCGATTGGTTGATGACGAGCCAGAAAAGCTTCAGGAAACGCTCCAGTTTTCCGTCGTCTCGAAGGGGCGACTTAAGCGCACCGTGCTGCGCGATTTGAGTTGGTTACTCAATACGACGTCGCATCACACGGACACTCAACTTGACGACTACCCACAGGTAAAAAAATCCGTCATCAACTTCGGGATACCGGTACTTTCGGGAAAAAACTTTTCGTCCACTGATTGGCGGGAATTGGAGCGACAAATTCAAGAAGCGGTGATCTTTTTTGAGCCCCGGATCCTGCCGGATTCACTAAAGATAACCGCGATCGCTCCGACTGATATGCTGGGCCATCACAACCTGTTGCAATTCGAAGTTCGCGGGGAGTTGTGGTCCATTCCGCTTCCCGTTGAGCTATTGATTCGAACGCAGCTTGATCTCGAAACCGGCTACGTAAAACTCGTTGATCAACTCACGACCGGAGCCAGTTAGGTGGATCCCCGGCTCCTAGATTATTACAACCGAGAGCTCTCCTACGTGCGAGAGCAGGGGGCCGAATTCGCCGAGCAATTTCCCAAGGTTGCAGCCCGCTTGGGAATGCGAGGTCTGGAAGTTTCGGACCCGTACGTCGAGCGCTTACTTGAAGGTTTCGCCTTCATGTCGGCACGAATTCAGCTCAAAATGGACGCAGAGTTTCCACGCTTTTCGCAGCGGTTGCTCGATCTGGTGTGTCCGGGTTATCTCTCGCCCACGCCAGCCATGGGCGTCGTCCAATTCGAACCCTCGAAGTCTGAAGGCGGGTCGCCCGACGGCCACTTGCTCCCCCGCCAATCTCGACTCCGCGCGCGCTTACCTGCCCAAGAACAGACAGCGTGCGAATTTAGGACCGCGCATGATGTCCACATCTGGCCTCTCCGTCTAACTGAAGTAAGACTTACTGCTGCTCCGCCCGACCTTCCGATATCTGGTTTCCGCTGGGGGGCACCCATACGAGGTGCGCTACGCCTAACTTTTGATACCACGAATCACGTTGATGTCGCTTCGCTCAAACTAGATTCGCTCCCCATTTTTATCAACGGTGCGGCAGACACTGCGTCAAAACTGCAAGAGCTACTGCATACCCAATGCATTGGAATGCTCGTCCATGCTGGTGGTTTGCCCATTAGAAACCTCACGCCGTATCCGCCGGAGGCTCTGCAACCGGAAGGTTTCACGACGGATCAGGCTTTGTTGCCCGTTGAGTCGCGCGCCTTTGACGGGCATCGACTGCTGCATGAATATTTTGCTTTCCCGGACCGTTTTCGATTTTTCTCCTTGAACGATTTGCAGCGATCGCTTAGGGGCATCAGTGGCTCCAAGTTTGAAGTGGTCATACTGCTTAAGCAGGCGAATGCTTCTCTGGAAGCGATTGTCGACGCGGCAAATTTCGCGCTCTATTGCTCGCCGGTGATAAATCTGTTTCAGCGGACTTCAGACCGCATTCCCGTTACATCAACTCGGTTCGAATACCACGCAGTTATCGAGCGCACGCGCCCGCTCGATTTTGAGATTCACAGTATTCAACGAGTGACTGGGCATCATGCTGAGTCTGACCGGGAAATGGTTTTCCATCCGTTTTACGCATCGGCGGACGTTGATCGACGTGGCGCAGGTGCTTATTTTTCAGTGCGGCGAGAACCGCGCATGCTCTCTGACCATTCGCGCCGACACGGGCCGCGTACTGGCTACATAGGCTCAGAATGTTTCTTGTCGCTCGTAGACGCAAAGGAAGCGCCGTTCTCGGCAGAGCTGCGCCAGATTACCGTGGATGCGCTGTGTACCAATCGTGATTTACCGTTGCTGACGCCTGTCGGCAATTCCGACTCCGACCTAACGCTTGTTGCATCCGCGCCGATCGACGCCGTCAAGTTCATCGTCAGTCCCACGCGACCGTCGCCTGCGTTGGCGGAACGAGAAATGACGTGGCGGCTCATTTCGCACCTCAGCCTGAACTACCTCACGCTGACTGATCTTGATGCCGAGCAGGGCGCGAGCGCTTTGCGTGAACTGCTTGCGCTGTACACGCGCGTTGGCGTTGCTGGCGCGGACACGCAGGTCGGTGGCATCCAAAAGATGGCAGTAAATGCCGTCAACCGGCGCGTTCCGAATCGCGGTCCGATTGTGTTTGGCCGCGGCGTCGCGCTTGAACTTGAAGTCGATGAATTGCCGTTTGCCGGGGTCAGTCCGTGGTTGCTCGGCGCCGTACTTGAGCAGTTTTTCTCGCGTCATGTCGGCGTCAATTCGTTTACGGAATTCTCGTTGCGAACGATTCAGCGCGGGCTCATTTCGACGTGGAAGCCGCGCATTGGCCGTCGACCGACCGCATGAGCGACCTTGCCGCATCCGAGCACCGGAGCGTCGAGCCCGACGCCCGACTGTCACGCCTGTTCTCAGGACTATCCGCAGACGCGACGCGGTTCGATTTCTATTATGCGTTGCGGCACATTGATGCCTACACCGACGGACACGTGGCACTTGGTCGTGCACCCCGGCCAAGAGACGAGCCGTTACGACTTACTCAGCATCCGTCATTGATATTCGCCCCTTCTACGCTGTATCAATACAAAGAAGGCGTTGCGGCAAAGGGGCTTGGTCGGCTATCGGTGCATCACTTTGGGCTATTTGGCCCGAACGGGGCGCTACCCCAACACTTAACCGAATTCGTACAAGAACGGATACTGCACTACAAAGACGAGACGATCGCGCGATTCTGCGACATCTTCCAGCATCGCATGATCCTGCTTTCGTATCGTGCGTGGGCAGACTGTCAGGCGGTAACCAGTCTAGACAACCCGTGGCGCGACAACTTCGGTCGTTACGCTTCAAGCTTGGTTGGACTGGGTCAACCATCACTAAAAAACCGCGATGCCGTGCCTGATCACCTAAAACTGCATCACGCCGGGCACTTGGTTCGCCAGACGCGCAATCCCGAGGGATTGGTGCGCGCGTTGGGGGCATTGCTTCGTATCAAAGTAGTCATGCAGGAGTACTGCGTACAGTGGCTACGCTTGGCCGAATCAGATCGAACGCGATTGGCTTCGGTTGCGAGCGCTGGCGACGGCGGGCTGCAGCGCATTGAATTGGGTACGTCCTCGAATCGACTTGGCCAAGGCGCGATTGCAGGTGTTCGCGTGCCTGACGTTCAACACAAATTTCGTCTACGTATCGGACCTATGTCGCTTGCCGAGTTTGAGCGCTACTTGCCCGGCGGCACGCGTTTTGTTCAGTCACGCGATTGGGTGCGCAACTACGTCGGTGTCGAGCTAGCTTGGGACGCCCAAATGGTGCTCAAACGAGAAGAAGTTCCAGCGGCACGATTGGGCATGTACGGCAAGCTCGGCTGGACGAGCTGGCTTGGCATGCCGCCGGGACGTCGCAATTCGGACGCCGATGACGTCATTCTCGATGCGGAGAGATTAACTAACCTTCGGGCCGTCTAGGACTGCTCGCCATCACACAGATCGATTAGGGGAAGCATCATGTCGGAAATTAGTCGTACAGCGCTGTTCGGGAAGCTCAATCCACTGCTCTACAAGGCCATTGAGGGGGCAACGGTTTTCTGCAAGCTGCGCGGAAATCCCTATGTCGAGTTAGTGCATTGGATGCATCAAATCCTGAGTAATAACGACAGTGATGTCCATCGCATCGTCCGTTACTTTGAAGTGGATTCGTCGAAGCTCGCTGCCGACCTTACGAAGGCGTTGGATCGATTACCGCGCGGTGCTACAGCGATTTCGGACCTTTCGGAACACATTGAGAGTGCCGTGGAGCGCGCGTGGGTCTATGGCACGCTGAAGTACGGCGATGCACAAGTCCGTAGCGGCTACATCATGGTGGGTCTCGTCAAGACGATGGGCCTGCGCAACATCCTCTACGGAATTTCGAAGGAGTTCGAAAAACTCGGTATCGATGCGCTTTCGGAAAAATTGCCCGACATTGTCAAGGGTTCACCGGAAGAAGCCTTGGCGGCCAGCGACGGCAGCGGCTTGGGTGGTGAGCCTGGAGAAGCCAGTGGCGCGATGGCACCGGCACAAATGGGCAAACAAGAGGCCCTCAAGAAATACGCCATCGACCTGACCGAAAAGGCCAAGAAGGGCGAGCTCGACCCAGTGACAGGTCGCGACGAAGAAATTCGTCAGATCGTCGACATTTTGATGCGCCGTCGCCAAAACAACCCGATTCTCACGGGCGAAGCCGGCGTCGGCAAAACCGCTGTTGTGGAGGGTTTTGCACTTCGTCTGGCCAAGGGCGACGTGCCTCCGCAATTAAAGGACGTGTCCCTTCTTACGCTTGATATTGGTTTGCTGCAAGCCGGTGCGAGTATGAAGGGCGAGTTTGAGCAGCGCCTTCGCCAGGTAATCGACGAAGTTCAAGCCAGCCCGAAACCAATCATCTTATTTGTCGATGAAGTACACACGCTGGTCGGCGCTGGCGGTGCTGCTGGCACGGGCGATGCGGCTAACTTGCTGAAGCCTGCGCTGGCGCGCGGCACGCTGCGCACCATCGGCGCGACAACATGGGCCGAGTACAAGAAGTACATTGAAAAAGACCCGGCGTTGACGCGCCGCTTTCAAGTCGTGCAAGTACCCGAGCCCGATGAGGCAAAGGCCGTCGCTATGTTGCGCGGCGTTGCAAGCGTGCTTGAAAAACACCACAAAGTACTCTTGCTCGACGAGGCCATCGCGGCTGCTGTGAATCTCTCGCACCGCTACATTCCCGCCCGACAATTGCCGGACAAGGCGGTCAGTCTTCTAGATACGAGTTGCGCGCGCGTGGCCGTGAGTCAACACGCGACGCCACCCGAAGTGGAAGACACGTTGCGTAAGATTGAAATGCTCGACGTGGAGCTCGGCATCATCGATCGCGAAGCGGCCGTTGGCATCGAGATCGGCACCCGCAGAGACGAAGCTGCCGCCGTCCGCGCGGTCCAAGCTGAACGTTTGGCAACGCTGGATGCGCGGTGGAAAGAAGAAAAGGCGCTGGTCGACACCATTCTCGACTTGCGCAGCAAGCTGCGCGGTTCCGGCGACGGAAAGGTTGATACGGCTGTTCCGATCGGAGACGACGCGCGTGCAGCGATGCTTAAAGAGCTCGGCGAACTGCAAGCCAAGCTCGCGGGAATGCAAGGCGATTCGCCACTCATCCTTCCGGCCGTTGACGCGCAAGCCGTGGCGTCTGTCGTGGCTGATTGGACTGGTATTCCCGTCGGTCGTATGGTGAAAAACGAAGTCGAAGCGATCCTCAAGATCGCCGACACGTTGAACCAACGCGTGATCGGTCAACGCCACGGTTTGGACATGATCGCTAAGCGCATTCAAACCAGCCGCGCTAAGCTCGACAATCCGAACAAGCCGATTGGCGTGTTCATGCTCGTCGGCCCATCGGGCGTGGGCAAAACCGAAACCGCCTTGACGCTCGCTGAACAGCTCTATGGTGGCGAGCAAAACATGATCACCATCAACATGAGCGAGTTTCAGGAGGCGCACACCGTCTCCACGCTCAAAGGCGCGCCACCGGGCTATGTTGGCTATGGCGAGGGCGGTGTGTTGACCGAAGCCGTGCGCCGCAAACCCTACAGCGTTGTCCTGCTCGACGAGGTCGAGAAAGCGCACAGCGATGTGCACGAAATTTTCTTCCAGGTGTTCGACAAAGGCATCATGGAAGACGGCGAGGGCCGCCTGATCGACTTCAAGAACACCGTGATTATTTTGACCAGTAACGTTGGCTCCGAACTCATCATGAGCATGACGCGTGACCCTGAACTGATGCCTGAGCCGGAGGACATCGCGAAGGCGTTGCGTGAACCACTCCTGAAGGTTTTCCCGGCAGCGCTGCTCGGACGCATTCAGGTTGTACCGTACTTCCCTTTGAGCGACGAGATGCTCGGCAATATCATTCGCCTGCAGCTCAACCGCATCAAGAAGCGTATCGCCGAAAACCACAAAGCGACCTTTGCGTACTCTGACGAGGTCGTGAAACTCATCTCATCGCGCTGCACCGAGATCGAGAGCGGTGGCCGCATGATTGACGCGATTTTGACCAACACGATCCTACCGAAATTGTCCGAGGAATACTTGAGGCGCACGATTGATGGCAAGGCACTGCAAAACATCAGCTTGGGCGTTGCAAACGGCGACTTTAGTTACGATTTCGGCGCGAACGCGTAACGAGTCGTGTAGGGCGCCCGCGGCGCGGGCGGGCTGCGGTAGCGCGCCATGTTGCCGCGCGTTAGTAAATTCTGGTGACCGATTGCGCGCATCGGAAAACGGTAGACGTTCGCAATGGCACTTGAAACAGTAATCGCATCTAGTCTTACCACGCCCACACGGAATGTGCGAGCGCTGGTGCTGATGGGCGGTGGCGCACGCACCGCCTATCAGGTGGGTGTGCTTCGGGCGCTGGCGTCAATGCTGGCGCAGCAGGCAACCGCATCGGCATCAAATGGACACGCGTTTCCCTTTGAAATTTTGGTAGGAACATCTGCCGGCGCACTTAACGTGGCCTCGCTTGCGGGCTATGCCGAACTGGGTGTCGGTGCGTTTGATGAGTTGGCGCGGTTTTGGGCGGGCGTGCGCTCAAGCGACGTGTATCAGCTAAATAAAACCTCGAGCGGCTCATGGTTTGGGGGGCGCAGCAAGTATCTTGCCGCGCTGAATCTCTCGCGTGGTGTGCTCGCGCACGGAGCGATTTTGGATAATGCGCCGCTCACCGATACGCTGCGTCGCGCAGTGTCGCTTGACGGCATTGACCGTGCGCTGACGGCTCGCGCGATTTCTGCGGTGGCCGTGACGGCATCGAGCTACTCAAGTGGCGTGCATTGGACGTTTTGCCAGCGACATGCCGAAGCGCAAGCGATACAGCCTTGGATTCGACCAGGTCGACGGGCAACGTTTCAGGACATTTCGTTCGAGCACCTCACTGCGTCGAGCGCGATTCCGTTTGTGTTCCCTGCGACGCCATTAGTCGTTGATGGGCAACGAGAGTTCTTTGGCGACGGATCG
This sequence comes from Burkholderiales bacterium, assembly GCA_017989135.1. Taxonomy (GTDB): domain Bacteria; phylum Pseudomonadota; class Gammaproteobacteria; order Burkholderiales; family Casimicrobiaceae; genus Casimicrobium. The sequence continues at coordinate 2,671 of JAGNQL010000076.1, read as the reverse complement.
ATGCGCCAAATTTCACCACTGTCGCCAGCACTGCATCTGGGCGCGCACGACATTCTAGTGATCGGCGTCGGCCAGCCCACGCGCTCCGGTCTGGGCGCAGATGCCGTCTCGCAAGAAGCGCCGGGCGTTAGCGCAGTGGCCGCGCATGCCATGGCCAGCGTTTTTCACGACACCTTGCAGGCTGACGTAGAGCAGGCGACGCGCGTGAGCGAAACGCTCAAGCGATTGCCGCCAAGCGTGGCTGCTGTGTTGCCGTATCGTCCGGTGCGGGTGCTCGCGATACAGCCGTCGCAGTCGCTGGACGCGTTGGCGTTACAACACGTCAATTGCATCCCGAAATCCACTCGGGCGGCGCTCGGTGGGTTGTTGAGCGAAGCGGGCGGCGCATCGCTGGCGAGTTATCTGCTGTTCGAGCCAAACTTCGTCGCCGCGCTCATTGCGCTCGGGCAGCGCGACGCCTATTCGCGCGCGGCGGAATTGCTAGATTTTTTTGCAGCAACGAGGTGAAGTTGCGCGCCGTGCGGCGAACATCGAACAGATCGCAATAACAGAAGACCGAACCCGCAAAAGCACATTTCACGGAACTGGAGCGTCAACAGCTTTTCAGGCCAAACGACTGCCTGGTGGTCGTTCTCGGGTCAATTCATGATAAGTTGATTTCGTGAAAATAGTGCACGAAACCCAATGCTGGCTGTCGTTCCAAGCAAAAAGCCATTAAAGGCAAAATTCGGCTGAGTTCGCGGTCGGGGGCCGGGTGTCAGTACTGTCCGCGCACAGCGCGCGCGGCGCGATCATAGGCACGCTTGAAGTGCGCTCCTTCGCGCTCACCCGCGCCGACTTGGTAGTTGCGATCAGCGCGTAGCGAGGCAATGTACATCCGCTCGCAATTCGCTTCGTCGCCATTTTGGCAATAGCTAATGGCCATATTGTTGTACGCCAGCGCCTTATCGCTACTCGTCGCTTGGCCGTGCGTCACGATCTCGGTCCACAAATTTCGCGCCGAAAGCAGCTCTCCGCGCCGATAGGCAGCCATCGCTTGCGACGACAGTTCTTCGATGCGCTTGGGGGCTGGCGGCGGCGTCGCGGATTTCGCGGCGGCGGCTTTCGCTTGACGATCGGCGGCCTCTTGGCGAGCGCGAGCGACCGCGAGGCGCTCTTCCTCCTCCTGTTGCGCTTTACGCGCACGTTCTTCGGCTTCAGCGCGCGTGGGCACCGCGGCTGTGCGCTCGTCCTGCTCGGCTTGCGTTCGGCGCTTCGCACGCTCTTCGGCTTCAGCTTTCGCCTTCGCCTGTGCGGCCAGTTTTTCTTGTGCGTCTAACTTCGCTTTAGCTTTTTCTTCACTCTCGCGTTTTGCCTTCGCAAGCGCAGCCTCATCGGGCGCAGGCTTTACCTTAGCTTGCACTGGGGCGGCCCCGTCGGTCGCAGATTTTGTTGCGGCCTTCGGTTGCTCGCTCGCGGGCGCGGCTACGGGTACAGGCGATGCAATTGATGGAATCGCAGCGGTTGGCGCCGCGGTGTGCTGAGTACCGGATGCGGTCGCATCGGGCTTAGACGGAATTGCGCCTGCGGCGGGGAGCGCAACGCCGGAGACGGCTGGTGGCTCGGGCGCCACCGCCGTCGGCGTGGACGTGCCACGAAGTGCTAGGTAGCCGCCCCCGGCAATGGCGGCGAGAACGACCGCGGCGATTAGTCCTGTCCAGCTGCGTTTTTTGGCGAGATCACGCTCTGGATGTGAGGCACGAAAATCAGCGGGCGAGCCGAAAGGACGCGGTATTGCGGGTGATGCAACGGGTGGCGTCGCCGCTGTGCCTGAATTTGGGGCTGGCGCGGCGGCTGCGGCAACGCTTGCACCGGCAGAAGCGATCGCAATCGGTTCGTCAATCGCGGCGCTTTTGACGGACGCAGTCGGCGAACGGCCAGTCCACACGACCGTCGCGTCATCGGGTGCAGCAACCGACGTATCGGGCACGGAATTGATCGTCGCTGATTTCGATTTTCCTGGGACAACGTCGACGCCCGCGCCCGCTGCAGCAGAAAGCGATTCAGTCGTCGCGGTACGCCGCACAAACTCCGTTTTGGGCGAGCTATCCAGCGGCTCCGTCCAGCCTAGTCCCTCACGCAGCGCCTCGACCGACTGAAAACGATTTTCCGGGCGTACCGCGAGCGCCTGAATCAGGCCAGCAAGAAATTGCGAGGAGCAGGACGCTTTTATCGCGCCAACTAACCCCGGTAGTGGATCAGTAATCATCCTCGCGACTGCCTGAGGGGGCGCCGCTCCGGCGAGCAGAAAGTACAGTACGGCCCCCAAGCCGTACACGTCAGTCCACGGACCTTGATGCATGGTGCCGTCGTCGACGTACTGTTCGATCGGCGCGTAGCCCGGCTTGAGCACCGTGGTGAGCGCCTGTGTCATGCCGCCGACCACCAAGCGGGCCGCGCCAAGATCAAGGAGTACCGGTGCCCCACTGGCACGCATCAAAATATTGTCCGGAGAAACATCTCGGTGAATGACGTTTTGCGCATGCAGCAGTGTCAGCGCATCAAAAATGGGCTCGATTATTCGACGGATCGCCTGTTCGTCGAGACTAGCGCTGCCACGGTACAGTTCACGCAGAGTTTTCCCGGCGTAAAACCGCATCGCCATGTAGGCTGTTGAGTTCTGTTCCCACAC
>JAGNQL010000007.1 GCA_017989135.1 Burkholderiales bacterium | reverse complement strand
ACGAGTTGCTCTTTCGACTCGGTAGAACGGCCCCAAAGCGACGTGAGTTCTTGGCGCATTTGGTATAGCTTTTTCAACGCATCGCTTTGCGCGAACGCGGCGTTGAGTCGTGCGCGTTGCGCGTCGGCCAGCGTGCTGGCGTCGGCTCGGAAATCCTTGACGAGTTGGCGCACGTTGGGCAGCTCGATTTCGCCTGCTTCGGCGCGCGCTTTGAGCGCAGCGAATTCGGCCTTTGCCGTGCGTTTCACGAGACGCGTGTATTCCTGCATCACACGGTAACGGTGCGTGATGATCGCTTGCAGCGTCTCATCGACATCACCTTCGCCGGTGCGCAGCTTGAGCGCTGGCGCGACCTTGCGCACATGCGCGAGGCCGACGGCAGACATCATGCGGATGTAAACCCAGCCGATATCGAATTCGTACCAACGATGCGCGAATTTGGCGGATGCACCGAATGCGTGGTGGTTGTTGTGGAGTTCTTCGCCGCCGATGATGATGCCGATCGGGACGATGTTGGTCGAGGCGTCGTCCGTGAGGTAATTGCGGTAACCCCAGTGGTGGCCGGTGCCGTTGATGATGCCTGCGGCGGTGATCGGAATCCACGCGAGTTGGATCGCCCACATCGACAATCCGGCAAAGCCGAACAACGTGAAGAAGACGACGAGCGCGATGCCCATGCCTTGCCATGTGTACTTACTGTAGACGTTGCGCTCCATCCAGTCGTCCGGCGTGCCGTAGCCGTAACGCTCAAGCGTTTCAAGATTCTTGGCTTCGCGGCGATACATGTCGACGCCGAACCGTAAAACACCCAAATGACCGTGGATCACAGGGCTGTGTGGGTCGTCGACGGTGTCGCATTTGGCGTGGTGCTTGCGATGGATGGATACCCATTCTTTCGTCACCTGCCCCGTCGTGAGCCAGAGCCACATGCGGAAAAAGTGCGAAACAATCGGGTGCAGATCGAGCCCGCGATGTGCCTGCGTGCGATGCAAAAAGATGGTGACGGCGGCAATGGTGATATGCGTGGTGCCGAGCAGGACGAGCACATAGCCCCACCACGGCAAATCGACAATGCCTTGCGTGGCCGACGTAATGAAATCGATCAAGTGAACTTCTCCTTGAAGTCGTAACGTTCGCAACCGTGACGCTAGACGAATGCTGCGCACGGGTTCGCGAATTGAATAGGACTAATTTTACGAGCGAAACTGCTGCCAACGTAGTCTGATCACTCAAAGCGCCACAATTGGATAGTTGGTTGCGAACTATCAAAGCGCAATGGCAGCAAATTGCTGTTTACAGCTTTAGGGCTCCGACGACAGTTCTGCGGCCGTTATAGCCATTTTTGTTACATAGTCGATAAGTGTATTTTTGCGCCTGTAACGGCCTACAGCCTGTCGTTAGCGCAGAAAAGCTGTTAACTGCCAAACCTGCGGTGCCGCTGGCGAAACGCAGCGACCAACGGCGAACGAATTACGACAGTTGGTCGGACGCTGCTTTACGATGGCGCAGCACGATTTCTAAACTTCCGCCATCTCAACTCACAGGCAACACGCCACCCACAGCATGCAAGATGACGAACTCATACTCCCCGGAATGTCTGAACGCGAAATCGCGATTCGTCGCCGTGTGCATCGGCTGGCGGACTTCTATCGCCACCTCTTCGTGTACTTGATCGTCAACGCCGGTCTCTGGGGGTTCAACGCGTGGACTATTTCCCAGATGTCCGGCAAGGTCAACGGGTGGATGTGGTGGGCGGTCTGGCCCACTTTGTGGTGGGGCGTCGGGGTATTGATTCATGGCTTATCGGTGTTGCCACGATTGAATTTCTTTTCGCAGGATTGGGAAGACAAGAAAGTGAAAGAACTCATGGAGCGTGATCGATCATGAGCGACATCTCATTAAGCCCCGCGCAGCTGCAGCACGCCGAAGCGCTTCGCGTCGCACACAAACGCGTCAAGGAGATGCGCGCCTTCTACATGAACGCGCTCATGTATTCGATCGTCATCCCCGTGCTCTGGGTGGTGAACCTCTCCATCGGCGGCAAGCTTTGGGCGCAATGGCCGACACTCGGTTGGGGTCTCGGCGTCACCATTCAGGGCCTCTCCGTTTTCGCCGGCGGTTCTTTTTTCGGCCCGCAATGGGAAGAGAAGAAAGTCGCCGAAATCATGGCGCGCGAGCAGCTCAAAGTCGTCTCCAGCGAGAAGCAATTAGTGCAGGCGCAAATGCGAATGTTGCAAGCGCAGATCGAGCCGCACTTTTTGTTCAATACGCTCGCCAATATCCAAACGCTCATCCCCCGCGCGCCAGATAAAGCGAGCCTGATGCTGGACAACTTCATCGCGTATCTGCGGCAAACGCTCTCGGCAAGCCGTTCGCAAGAAGGCACAGTGAAGCAAGAGTTTGACCTGCTGCGCAACTATCTCGAACTTCTGAAAATTCGCATGGGCGAGCGGTTGCATTTTGACCTAAGTTTGCAGGATGAATTGCGTGCGACACCGCTGCCGCCAATGCTGCTACAACCCGTCGTAGAAAACGCGATCAAGCATGGCTTGGAACCAAAGGTGGACGGCGGACGCGTCAGTGTTTCGGCTCGCAAGGACGGTGACGCGATCGTTTTCACGGTAAGCGACAATGGACTAGGCTTCGGCAACAACGCGGACAGCAGCGGTGCTGGCGTCGGGCTCGCGAATTTGCGCGAACGACTGGCAGTGCTCTACGATGGCCGCGCTACGCTCACCGTCGCTGACGCCGAACCGGGCACCATGATTACGATACGAATTCCCGGCCAATAGTACTTTTGAAAAGTGAGCGGTGAATAGTGAACGGTGAACAGTAAAAGCTTCCTCGCTCACCGCTCACTGCTCACTGCTCACTGCTCACTGCTCACTGCTCACTTTCATCCAAGAAAATGCCAACCGCACTCCTAGCCGACGACGAAGCGCTTTTGCGCGAAGACTTGCGCGACAAACTTGCCGCGCTGTGGCCAGAATTGACCATCGTGGCCGAAGCCGCCAACGGCCTCGAAGCCGAGGCAATGATCGCTCAGTGCCAGCCCGACATCGCGTTTCTCGACATCAAAATGCCTGGCCAAACAGGCATCGAGGTTGCGCAGAAAACTAAGGGCAACACACGCGTCGTTTTCGTCACCGCGTACGATCAGTACGCGGTGCAAGCCTTCGAAAATGAAGCCACGGATTACCTGCTCAAGCCCATCACGCGGGACCGCCTCACGCAAACCGTTGCCCGACTAAAAACCGCGCTTGCGCAAAGCGCGCCTTTGCCAGACATGTCGCATCTACTCAATCTGCTCTCGCTTACCGCCTCCGGCGCGACGCAGGCGGGCGCGCCGACAAAGCAACCGATGCGCTGGATTCGCGCCAGTCGTGGCGACGTCACCTATCAAATCTCAGTCGACGAAGTGCTGTTTTTTCAGAGCGACGACAAGTACACCATCGTTAACACCGCCAACGGCGAACACGTCATCCGAATGCCACTTTCGGAATTGCTCGAATCGCTCGACGGCGAACAATTTTGGCAAGTGCATCGCAGTACGGTCGTGAACGTGCGCTTCATCACGTCAAGTAAGCGCGACGGCGACGGCCACGTGTCGCTCGCGATCAAGGGCCACCCCAAAGCGCTACCGGTTTCGCGCGCGTATCAGCATCTGTTCAAGCAGATGTAGCGCGTCAGTTACGCCCCCGCAAGCGCACGGAGCGTGGAAATCACGTCGGCTACGCTATTGTTACCCGTATGTTCGCGTCGTTCCTCATCCAAACCCTCAACGGCCTCGCGTCGGCGTCGTCACTGTTTCTCGTCGCAGTCGGGTTGTCGCTGATATTTGGTGTCACGCGCATTGTGAATTTTGCGCATGGTTCGCTTTATATGTTGGGCGTTTACGTGGCATACAGCGTGGCGACGCATGTTGGCGGGGCGCTTGGCTTTTGGGGTGGCGTAGTGGCGGCTGGGTTGGCGGTTGCGCAGATTGGCTTGATCGCGGAACTCCTGATCCTTCGCCGCATTTACGACGCGCCTGAGCTCTTACAACTAATCGCAACTTTCGCACTGGTGCTGATCATCAAAGATGCGGCGCTTCTCATCTGGGGGCCGGAAGATTTGCTCGGGCCGCGTGCGCCGGGGTTCACCGGCGCAATTGACATTTTGGGCAAGGCGTTTCCGACTTACGACTTGCTTCTCATTGTGCTTGGCGTTTTGATGCTTTTCGCATTGACGATGCTGTTGAAGAAAACACGATTTGGCCTGCTGCTTCGCGCGGCAACGCAGGATCGAGAAATGTCGGACGCGCTCGGCGTGAACCAAAAGCTTTTGTTCACCGCCGTGTTTGCGCTGGGAAGTTTTTTGGCTGGCATCGGCGGTGCGTTGCAACTGCCGCGCGAGCCCGCGAACTTGGCGATGGATTTGACGATCATCGCTGACGTGTTCGTTGTCGTGGTGGTCGGCGGCTTGGGTAGTTTGCCCGGTGCGTTTGTGGCGGCGATCATCATCTCGTTGGTGAAGGCGTACTGCATCGGTGCGGGCGACGTTACGCTGTTTGGCGTCGAGTTTGCGTTTAGCAAGCTCACGTTGGTGGCTGAGTTTGTCGTGATGGCGTTGGTGTTGGTATTTAAGCCGCATGGTTTGTTTGGGAAGCCGATTACTCATGCGCGGACTGCGGCTGTCATTGGCCCGCTGCTGCGACCACTTGGGCGTGGCGCGTGGCTCGCGGCTGTGTTACTCGCCTGCTTCATGGGGCTGTTGCCGTTGGCAACGGGCGACTATGCGTTGGTGCTGGCCGTCGACATGATGGTCTTTGCGTTGTTTGCTGCGAGCCTTGGGCTGGTGATTGGCCCCGGAGGCATGGGCTCGTTTGGGCATGCCGCGTATTTCGGCTTGGGCGCGTACGGCGCTGCGCTCGCAGTGAAGGCGGGGCTCGGATTCTTTGCCGCGATGGCCGGTGGCGTGTTGCTCGCGGGCAGTGCCGCGTTGGTCTTTGGTTGGTTCAGCGTGCGCCTGTCCGGGACCTACATGGCGATGCTCACGCTCGCGTTTGCGCAGATCACATGGTCAATCGTGTTTCAGTGGGACGCGGTGACCGGCGGCAGCAATGGCTTGGTCGGCGTGTGGCCGCCCGAGTGGCTCTCTGATCGAACGAACTTTTATTGGATGGTGTGCGCGGTGTGTGCGGCGGGATTGCTGGTGTGCGCGTGGCTCGTGCACGCGCCGCTGGGCTACAGCGTGCGTGCGGCGCGCGACGCGCCCGTGAAAGCGCAGAGCATTGGTTTGTCGCCGCGTCGATTGCAATGGGTCGTGTTCGTCATCGCGGGCGTGTTGGCAGGTTTGGCCGGCGTAATGCATGCGTTTTCGAAGGGCAGTATTTCGCCAGACGTGCTGTCGATTCCGCGCTCTGTAGATGCACTGGTGATGGTGCTCTTGGGCGGCATCAATACATTGGCCGGGCCTATCGTCGGAGCAGTCGCGTTTACGTGGTTGCAGGACACACTGGCACGCTCCACCGAGTACTGGCGCGCGGCGTTGGGCGTTACGATTTTGTTGATCGTGCTTCTATTTCCACGCGGCATCGTCGGCACGTTGAGCGCAGTCGCAGCGCGTCGGAGCGCACGATGAAGCTCGCGCTCGAAGTCGTCGGTCTTAAGAAATCGTTTGGCGGGTTGGCGGCCGTTAAAGGCGTCGATTTCACGGTGAACGCGGGCGAAGCCGTGGCGCTGATCGGACCGAATGGCGCAGGAAAAACGACCACGTTTAATCTCATCAATGGCCAGCTTCAGCCGGATGCCGGGCGTGTGAATTTGCACGGCGTGGACATCACGGGCAGGCCGCCCGACGCGCTGTTTCGTATGGGCGTGGCGCGCACGTTTCAGATCACCGCGACCTTTGCCTCGATGACAGTGCAAGAAAATGTGCAGATGGCGCTCATGAGCCACCAGCGCGCGGCCACGTCGTTGTTCGCGCGCGCGCACCACATGTTCGCCGATCAGGCGCGCGATTTGCTGCAACAACTTGGGTTAGCTGATCAAGCCAATCGCGCGGCTGCGGAGCTTGCGTATGGCGATCTGAAACGGCTCGAGTTGGCAATGGCGTTTGCCAATGCGCCGACGCTTTTGTTGATGGACGAACCGACGGCGGGCATGGCACCAGTCGAACGAGACGCGCTGATGCGCCTCGCGGTCAACGCCTGTCGCGAGCGCGATGTGGCGCTCTTGTTTACCGAGCACGACATGGATGTGGTTTTTGGTTTCGCGGATCGTGTGATTGTGATGAATCGCGGGCGAGTAATTGCGCAGGGCGCGCCGGATGAGGTGCGCGTCAACGAAGAAGTGCGCGAGGTGTATTTAGGCGGCGTGGTGATCGACGACGCGCAGACGCGAGCCGCCCATGCTTGAAGTCAATAATCTTTCCGCACGCTATGGGCGCGCGCAGTTGTTGTTCAACGTGAGCTTCACGGCGAATGCCGGCGAAGTGTTGGTGCTCGTCGGACGCAATGGCGCCGGCAAATCCACGACGATGAAAGCGATCATGGGACTACTCGCTGAGGTGTCAGGCGAGGTGAAGTTTTTGGGCGCGTCGATTGCGGGTTTGACGCCGCATGAGATCGCGCGACGCGGGCTTGGATATGTGCCGGAAGACCGGCGCATCTTCACCGATTTGACGGTTGCTGAAAACTTGGAAGTTGGACGCATTCCGTCGCGAAAGAACGTGAGCGACGCACCGCGTTGGAGCGTTGAGCGTGTGTGCGAATTGTTCCCAAAGCTTCTTGAGATGATGGACCGACCCGGCGGGCAAATGTCAGGCGGCGAGCAGCAAATGCTGACCATCGCGCGCACGCTCATGGGCAATCCGCGTGCGATTTTGCTCGATGAGCCGTCTGAGGGGCTGGCACCGATTGTGGTGGAGCGGATCGCCGAGAGCGTGCAGGCCTTAAAGCGCGAAGGGCTATGCGTCATCCTCTCTGAACAAAATCTCAATTTCGCGCGTGCCGTGGCGGACCGAGCGGTGGTCATTGATCGCGGCGAGGTAAAGTTCGCCGGCGCATTTGCCGCGCTTGAGGCCGACCCAGCGTTACGGGACCAATATCTGGCGGTGTAATTTTCGCCACGTTGCGCCACCGCAAACGCGAGCAGGCGGCTTCTGCGGCAAAATAGAGGGCTAACCCGCATTTTCACCGCGCAACAATCATGACCTACGCCGTAAACGACAGCTGCATCAAATGTAAGTACACCGACTGTGTGGACGTGTGTCCCGTCGACTGCTTTTACGAAGGCGAAAACATGCTCGTCATCCATCCGGACGAGTGCATTGACTGCGGCGTATGCGAGCCAGAATGCCCGGCCGACGCCATCAAGCCCGATTCCGACATCGCGGACAAATGGATCAAGCTCAACGCGGAATACGCGATCGTGTGGCCGAACATTTCCCGGAAGAAGGCCGCACCTGCGGACGCCGACGAGTGGAAGGGTAAGGCCAACAAGATGGAATTCTTCTCGCCGAACCCCGGCACGAAATAGCGTCTATCCGACGGTCGGGGCGCGCGAGCCCACGTGTGCGGCGACCTGCCCCTATCGCCGAAGTACAGCTTTTTGCATCTATCGTCTGCACAGCGGTCGTTTCAGCATATTTTTATGCACAAGTCGATAACCGCATTTTTCGGCCCGAAACGACCGCTACGCTGTCGTTAGAGCAATAAAGGTGTTGCCGCAGCATCATTGCACTCGACACCCGTGAACGGTCAAGCAAACCCGCAACTCATCGCTTCCCCCGCGCAATAACTGCGGGTCACTGGCAGACTTCAGGCTAATCCGTGAATCGCCAGAATTGACTTCGCATGAATCCGCCGCCGCTCGCTTCCACTCCGCCGCTCCCGCCCCCTGCGCCTGATCGCGGCGTGGGGCCGTCGGCGCCTGTCGGCCAACGATTGTGGAAAGGCTTCGGCAGCACGCCTTGGTGGCGGCTCGTCGTCGGCGGCTTGATTGTGCTCGTCTCGGTCGCTCTGTTTACGCTGCCGTTTGACTCAGTGCGTTTGGCGCAAAAACACACCTCTTCCGCAGCGCGACAAGAGTTCAAGGTCGCTATCCAGAAGCAGATTTTGGAGCGCGCGCGAACCGGTCTCGTTGGCGTGCGCATCATCGCGCCCGACGCGCAAACCATCAAAGACATCGACAACGCCATTGAAGATGTTTCGCGCGAAATTTCGACCGATCGCGTTGACGTTACGCTCAACAACGTTGGTGAACTCAAACGGCTGATTGACGCGCAACGCGAAGACGTGAAACAAGCTACGCGGGCTGTGGGTGACGCCACCGCGAAGCTGCGAGCTACGCCAGACACAGCCGACAGCGAATCGAATTTCGATGCACTGAATTCGAAAATCGAAGCGCTACAAAAGAGCGCCGAGCAGCTTCAAGAACTACAGAATCGCGCGAAGGAAATCGCGCTTGAAAAAGCCACCAACGGCACCGACAACCCCGAAACCACCAAGATCACCGTCACGATGGACAGCCGTTTCGGGCTGCCACCGATTGGGCTTAATTTCGTTGCTGCCCCGGTCAATCTCGATCCCGCGGTGCGCGACAGCATCGACGCGACTGTCGCGCGCGACGCCAAAAAATTGGTCGCCGGCGCCGCGAGCTTTGTGGTGCTGCTCACCCTCTACTTCTTGATGCTCATCGCGCGCGCTTTCGCTGGTCGCGCTGCGCGCGGCGAGCAACGCGCGGTGATTGCCGAATCGCGCGAACGCAGCGAAAGCCACGCTCGCCAGCTCGCCGAGGCGCGGCTGATGGTCATGCGCGCACAAGTCGAGCCGCATTTCTTGTTCAACACCTTGGCGCACGTTCACGCGCTGCAAGAGATCGATCCGCCACAGGCGAGCACGATGTTGGAGCGATTGATTTCGTACCTGCGCGCAGCAATGCCCACGATGCGCGAAACCTCGTCCACGCTGGGCCGCGAAATTGAAGTCGTGCGCGCATATCTCGATCTTCTAAAGATTCGGATGGGCGCGCGGCTTAATTATGCGATCGATATTCCGTCGGAACTCAGCAACATAAGCTTTCCCCCAACGATGATCGCCACGCTGGTGGAGAACGCGATCAAACACGGCCTCGAACCCAAGCGTGAGGGCGGCACCGTGGCCATTCGTGTGCGCATGGTGGACGATCAAATTGAAGTGCTCGTTGCCGACGATGGATTGGGTCTAGGTGGTGCGCAAACCGGCGGCACCGGCGTCGGTCTCGCCAACACGCGCGAGCGTCTCAAAATGCTCTACGGCGATACCGGCGCGCTTGTTGTGGAGCCCAACGCTCCAAGTGGTGTGCGTGCGCTGCTGCGCGTCCCCAAAAATCCGCCAGCGATGGTGGTTGACGGCGCCGAAGCCGACTCGCAAAGCGGTATTTCGCCTTACATGATGCAGACCACGTTGCTACTGGCCGCACTGCTCGGTTGGCTCGGTGCCCACCGTATCTATGTAGGGCATCGTCGCACGGGTGCGGTGCAAACATTCCTTGGCGTGTTCTCAATTTTGAGCGGTGGCGTGCCGATTTTTTTGTTGCCGCTGATGCTGTGGGTGGTGCTCGATATTGTGTGGATCGCCACACGCGAGTTTCATGATCGTCAGGGCCGTCGCGTGGCGCGTTGGAGCGAAACCGACGAACGTGCCTACAGCGGTCGCCGCACTTTACGCGAACGAAATCCTGACGCCTCGACTTCGTCACGCGCCGTGGCATTGACCTTCGTGCTGCTGCTGGGACTGGTCGGCGCGCATCGCTTTTATGTGGGCCGAACGGGCAGCGCGCTGGCAATGATGTTTACACTCGGCGGCTTAGGTTTGTGGTGGATTGCCGACATCATCATTGTCGCCACCGGCAACATGCGAGATCACGAAGGAAAGCGAGTTAGCGAATGGGAATGACAACCAACCTGACGGCGGTGCTGGCGGAAGACGAAGCGCTGCTGCGGCAATTTCTCAAGAAGAAATTGGAGAAGCTCTGGCCGGAGCTGACCGTTGTGGGCGAAGCCGAGCACGGGCTAGCCGCGGTTGAAATGATCGCAGCGCTCAAGCCGACCGTCGCCTTTCTTGACATTCGTATGCCGGAGCGCACAGGGCTCGAAGTCGCCTCCGACATCGCCGAAGCGAGCCCCGACACGCACATCGTTTTCGTCACTGCGTTTCACGAATACGCGGTCGCGGCGTTTGATCGCGGCGCGGTGGATTACGTGTTGAAGCCGATCCAAGAAGATCGCCTGCTCACCACCATCGAACGGCTCAAAGAGCGCATCGAAAGCGAAGATCAAGACGCACCGAGTCTTCCAGAAAATCTCTCGCAACTCATCTCCACGTTGAAGCGCGAGATGCGTGGCGCGGCCGCTCCAGGCGCAGCGCCGGAGTACATGCGTTGGATCAAGGCCTCACTCGGCTCGACACTCAAACTCATCGACGTGAAGGACGTTTTGTTTTTCAACTCTGACGAGAAGTACACGCGCGTTGTCACCGCAACCGACGAAGCGCTGATTCGCAAACCGCTGCGCGAATTGCTCGATGAACTTGACGCCAACATCTTTTGGCAAATTCATCGTGGCACCATCGTCAACGTCAACGCCATCGCAGGCGTCACCCGCGATTTTCGCGGCGACGCCACCGTGAAAATCAAAGATCACAAAGAGCAACTCAAAGTCAGTCGCCCCTTCTCGCATTTGTTTAAGCAGATGTGACGCCGCATGACCTTTACCAATCCGCTATTAAACGCGGTTCTTGCGGCGCTGCTAGGCATCTTCATCGTGCTTAGGTGGACTTGGGCTCATCCACGTGAGCACACTTGGCTGCTCGCAATCGTTGCAACGCTGTGCGCGATCTTAGGCTACGCCTACGGTGAGCCGTTTATCGCGTTCATCCGACATCTGTTGCCGCGGCTTTGAGCCGGTAGCTAAGATCAGTGCAGTGTCGCGAATTCTGTTCCTAACGGCTTTTGTGCGTAAACGACAGCCAGCTGGTCTTTCGACCACATTTTCGCCCCTAGTCAACATACCTCATAAATCGCCTGGAACGACCATCCGTCAGTCGTTGCGCAGAAAAAGCTATTGTTAGCTACTTGAGGCCTGAGCCAAGCAAAAAGATTTCCGCGCTGCGATCGCGCGACGCGTCGGGCTTGCGACTGACCACCGTTTTGAATTGTTGTTTGAGCTGCTGGAAAAATTCCTGATAGCCCGGTCCTTGATACGCCTTGGTCAAAAACTTGCCGTCAGGCTTTAAGTGAGCAAGTGCAAACTCCGCCGCAATCTCACACAGGTAAATAGCGCGCGGTGAATCAATCGCGGACACCCCGGACATATTGGGGAGCATGTCGCTCATCACTAAATCCACTTTCGCGCCGCCCAACGCAGCCTCGACCTGCGCCAACGGACCGGGCTCAGTGAAGTCGCCTTGGATGAACTCGACGTGGCTCATGCCCTGCATTTCGAGCAGGTCGATGGCGATGATTTTGCCGTTGCTGCCTATTTTTTTGGCAGCTACCTGGCTCCAACTGCCCGGCGCAGAGCCCAAGTCCACGATCACCCCGCCGGACTTGATGAGCTTGTCTTTGTTGTCGATTTCGATCAGTTTGTACGCCGCTCGCGAACGATAGCCTTCCTGCTTCGCCTTTTGCACGTAGGGGTCGTTAACGTGCTCAATGAGCCAGTCTTTGTTCGATTTGTGATGTTTTCCGGAAGGGTTGAGCATGGGTTCAGTGCGCGGTCGGCGGGCGGTCAATCCCGCAAGGGCTTGAATTATCGACGCTTTTTATGGGCAGGACGCATCTTTAGGCGGCAAGCTCGCCCCTAAACGGCGCTAGGCGCGAGATAATTAACGATATATCGCTAACGGGCGCTCCTATAAATTCGTTGTTCGGGCGAATTGCGTCGTTGCGCGGTGCTCGCAATCCTCATGTACCAGAGCGTACATTCCGGTTGCTGCGCTCCGTGCGCCTAGCACTTCATCCCGAAAAACGCATTTCTAGAAGTGCCCTAGAAAAAGAAAGTCCCCGATGACCGCCAACTCCTCCCTCGCCTCCAGCGCCCGCCGCGCCCTGCGCGCCGCTGCACATCATCTTGACCCGGTGGTCATGGTCGGTCAACACGGGATTACGCCCGCCGTTTTGCACGAAATCGATCTGGCATTGACGGCGCATGCGCTGATCAAAGTGCGCGTGCAATCCGACGAACGCGAGACGCGCGAAACCTATCTGGCCGAAATCTGCGAGAAGATGGGCTGCGAAAGCGTGCAGCATCTGGGCAAGATTCTCGTGCTCTGGCGCAATAAACAAGGCGAAGCAGGCGACGCTGCCGATGTCGAGCAAGACGCAGCCGCTATTGGTGCCGCGCGCTCAAACCGCGGCCCGCGCCCCAAACTCCCGAGCGAGCGCGCTGCCGAACGCGCCGCGCGTCCTGCGCCCGCTGGTCGCAGCTCTTCGTTGCCACCCGGCGAGCGCCATCGTCGCGGCGAAATCGCCCCCGCTCCACGCCGCGAAGGCTGGGCACCCAAAGACCGACGCGGCGTAGCCCGTGCTGGCGGCTTCGGCGGCGGAAGCGATGAATTCCCACAAGGCCGTCGCGACGGTTACGGCGCGCCACCAAGCGGTCAGGGTTTTGGTGCGCCACGTGGTCGCCCAGCGGGCGGCGGATTTGGTGACGGATCCGCGCCACGTGGCGGCGGCGCCGGCGGCGCTGGCGGTCGCGGTGGGTACGGTGGAAACTCTGGCGGCGGCTATGGCCGCGCGGGCGGCGGGGCTAGCTCCGGTGGACGTGGTGGTTACGGCGGAAATTCCGGCGGCGGTTACGGCGGCGGTCAAGGCGGTGGTGGATACAGCCGTGATGGCGGTTCTGGTGCGGGCGGTGGCGGCTATCGTGGCGGGGCAGGCGGCGGCGCAGGTTCGGACGCACCGCGTCCACGCTGGGGCGATCGTCGCGATTCCTCCGGGGGCGCAGGCGGCACCGGCGGATCCGGTGGCGGTAGTTACGGCGGCGGAGCCGGTTCTGGCGGGCGCGGCGGCTACGGCGGCGGCGCGGGTGGCGGCGGTGGATTTAGTGGCGGCGGCCGCGGCGGTTACGGCGGCAACAGTTCGGGCGGCGGCGCTGGTGGATATGGTGGCGGCTCTGACCGCCAAGCCCCACGCGGCGGCGGATCGGGTAGCTGGGGAAGCCGTGATGCGGCGACTGGCAAACCACGTGGCTTCTCGGGCGGCGGGCGCACAGGTGGCTCCGGCAGCGGCGCTGGCGGTGGTGGCGCAGCTCCGCGCACCCGTCGTCGTCTAGGCTAACTTACCGAAAGCAAGAACTCATGCTCGCGCTCCGACCCAACTGCGAATGCTGCAATAAGGATTTGCCGCCAGACGCAACGGACGCGCGCATATGCACGTTTGAGTGCACGTTCTGCGCAGACTGCGTCACCAACAGGTTGAAGAACGTCTGCCCAAACTGCGGCGGAGAATTCGCCGCGCGACCACGTCGCCCTGCGAATAAATTGGGTAAGTATCCAGCGTCGCTGGAGCGGATTTACAAGCCGGAAGGGTGTGCCAACCGCGTATAGGCCCGATTCCTCATTGAACGGTGAACCGTGCAACAGGACGTTTACTGGATACGCGAAATTAACCCGATTAGGTTGGCCATAATGCCCCGCCCTAGATCGGGTGAGTGGTTGCCCGACGAAATCGATGAATGGAAGCGCCAGCAAATCGGTGCAGTGGTTTCGCTCATTGAGCGACAAGAAGTAGTTGAACTAGGACTGCAAACCGAAGCGGCACTTTGTGCACAACGCGGCATTGAGTTTGTCTCGTTTCCGATTGCAGATCGTGGAACTCCAACCTCTCTTCGCGATGTCGATTTGCTCGTTGACGGATTAGTCACGCGACTACGCGGAAATGCTGCTATCGCGATTCACTGCCGAGCCGGTATTGGTAGGTCCGGGCTGATCGCAGGCTGCGTCCTACTAAGGCTGGGTATGCAGCAAACCGAAATTTTCCAAGTCCTGACACGCACTCGCGGAGTTACGGTTCCGGATACGTCCGGCCAAATCGAATGGCTGAACCAATTTGCCAAAACGCGAGCGCCAGCATCTGAGTCGTTCGAGCAGCTATTTTCCCGGGAATGATCCGTCCGTCTCGCTAACTCGGTATGGCTGGGGGCATTTGCTCAACTACCCACTTCACCTTCTCCTGCAGCGGCAATTCAATCGAGATCTCGATCGCGCCCGTTGGTCGCTCTAACGCTTCGAATTGGCTTTTGAGTAGCGATTCGGGCATGTAGTGATCGACGCGCTGTCGCATGCGTGCGGCGATGAGCTCGAAACTGCCGTCGAGAAACACCCACGCGATATTTGCGACGTCCCGCCCGATGCGTTCGCGATACGCTGCTTTGAGCGCCGAGCACGCGAGCGCAACGCTTTCGCCTGCGTTGCTGCGCGCACGAAGTTCGTCGTTCAGTCTGGCCAACCACGGCGCGCGATCGACGTCGTTAAGCGCAATACCTGCGCGCATTTTCTCTACGTTTTCGACCGGATGAAAATCGTCTGCATCGAGAAATGTCGCGTGCAGCGACTGCGCTAGAGCGCGGCCAAGCGTCGTTTTGCCGCAACCGGAAACGCCAAACACCACGACCACACGGCCGGGCGCATTTGAAGCAACAGTAGTGGAGAGAGAGGACAAAGCGGACGACTGCATGCTCAAAGTTTAACCGAGGATTTACCCGCTTGACGCAAAAGATACTATCATCATATGATTGACTAAACGCACCCTTAGCATGCTCAAAAGTGTAGCGACCAACGAAGATGCCTTGGCCGCGAACCGCCATTTTCTAACCGCTCCACATGATCAAAAACGTCCACGGTAATACAGTCGACCACCTTGGCAGTGCCATCGTGGCGGGGCAATATCCGGTCGACGGGTCGCTGCCGCCCGAGCAATCGTTGTGTAACGAGCTTGGCGTGAGCCGCACCGTAATTCGCGAAGCGGTGAAGTCGCTCGTCGCCAAAGGATTACTCAGCACCGGGCCGAAAGTGGGTACCAAAGTGCTTGCGTCGGATCGCTGGAATTGGTTCGACCCAGACGTGATTACCTGGCAATCACAAATGGGCCTGACCGCCGATTTTCTGCGCGATTTACAAGAGACGCGTCGCATCGTTGAGCCCGCAGCCATTCGCCTGGCCGCACAGCGGGCAACGGCCGAAGACATTGCGGCGGCAGAGTCGGCGTACGTCGGCATGCGCGACGCGATTGAGCTCGGTGGCGATTACGTGAGCTTTGATCTGAAGTTTCATCAAGCGTTGCTGCACGCGAGTCGCAACCGCATGTTGGTGCAAATGAGCAAAGCACTGTCTGCGCTACTGCGCACTAGCTTTGAAATCTCCACGCAGCGAATCGACGGCCCGCGCAGCTCGCTGCCGTTGCACCGCGCGGTGCTCGATGCGGTGATCGCGCGCGACGCCGATCGCGCCGAGCGCGCGATTATTTTGCTCATAGACGGAGCCCACGAAGACATCGAGAGCATCCTGAAGTCACGAAAAAAGTTGCCGCGACTCGATCAACCGGCACCGCACATAAAGCAGCCACAGCTCGCCGCATAAGACGAGCGTGCCACAGGAGGAAATAGTGCAACACGTACAAAGACTGATCGACTTATTTTTCAAGCTACTCGAGCTTCTGGTGGTGCTCAGTTTGTTTGCGATGGTCGTGATGGTGTTCGGCAACGTCATCATGCGCTACGTCTTCAACTCCGGCATCCCGATCAGCGAGGAGCTGTCGCGTTACGCATTTATCTGGCTCACCTATCTCGGCGCGATGATCGCAATGCGCGAAGGCGGTCATCTCGGTGTCGACACGTTGATCAAAAAACTTCCGTTGGCTGGTAAGAAATTTTGCGTGCTGTTAAGCGAATCGCTGATGCTGTTCTGCAACGTGCTTTTTCTGTGGGGAACTTACCAGATGCACGGATTGCAGGTGACCAATGTGTCGCCCGTCGCTGGACTCTCGATGATTTGGATATACGGCATCGGCTATGTCGTAGCCTTCGTGATGGGCGTGTTCAACATCAGCAAACTGTACCGCTTGTTGACGGGTCAGCTCACCGAGGCAGAAATGGTGCAAGTCGTTGAAGCAGAAGGCTTGAAAGAGGCCGAGGCAACCATCGAGAAAGCCCATATCGCGGGGAGCAAAGCGTGACCGTCGCCGTCTTTGTTTTCTCCTTGCTTGGTGCGATGGCACTAGGTATGCCCATTGCCTACGCCCTTCTCGTGTGCGGCGTTTGTTTGATGGCGTTTCTCGGTGCGACGGGCGTACTCGCGTCGTTTGACGCACAGATTCTTGCGCAGCGTTTTGTCGATGGCGCGGATAACTTTCCACTGCTGGCCGTGCCATTCTTTTTGCTCGCGGGCGAGTTCATGAATGCGGGTGGTTTGTCCAAACGCATCGTGAATTTGGGCGTGGCGTGGGTCGGACACTACCGGGGAGGCTTGGGTTATGTAGCGGTGATCGCGGCGATCATCATGGCCTCGCTGTCGGGCTCCGCTGTCGCCGACACCGCCGCGTTGGCCGCTATTTTGATTCCGATGATGCGCGCGGCGGGATATGACGTGAATCGTTCGGCCGGATTAGTCGCCGCTGGTGGCATCATCGCGCCGGTCATTCCGCCATCGATTGGGTTCATCATTTTCGGAGTTGCCGGAAATGTGTCGATCACCAAACTCTTTCTCGCCGGCATCGTGCCCGGCGTGATGATGGGCATCGCCATTGGCATTGCATGGTGGTGGGTCGCAAAACGAGAAAACGTCCAGCCCGCGCCGAACATGCCGATGAAGGAGCGGTTCAAAGTCACCGCGAACAGTATCTTCGCCATCGCGCTTCCGGTGATCATCATCGGCGGCATGAAGGCGGGCGTGTTTACGCCCACGGAAGCGGCTGTCGTTGCAGCGGTGTACGCGTTTATCGTCGGCGCGTTTATCTATCGGGAGTTGAAGCTCTCAGAGGTATACGGATTGTTTTTGGCGGCTGGCAAGACGACTGCTGTCGTCATGTTTTTAGTGTCGGCGGCGATGGTGAGCGCGTGGCTCATCACGGTCGCCAATATTCCGGCAGAAGTGGCGCGAATGTTGTCGCCCTTCATGGACAACAAGACGTTGTTAATGCTCGTCATGATGGTGTTGATTGTCATCGTCGGAACAGCCTTGGATTTCGCGCCGACCGTGTTGATTCTGACGCCGGTTTTGATGCCGGTGGTGATTCAAGCGGGCATAGACCCGGTTTACTTTGGCGTACTTTTCATTATGAATAACGCCATTGGTCTGATCACGCCGCCGGTGGGTACCGTGCTCAACGTTGTGTGTGGAGTCGCGAAAATTTCTATGGACGATGCGTTCAAAGGCGTGATGCCGTTTCTCATCGCGCAATTGATTGTGTTGTTCTTGTTGGTGTTCATTCCGGATTTGGTCATGGTGCCGCTGAAATGGTGGATGCGGTGATCCCTCGGTCCGGGTCGAAGTGTGTGTTGACGTGTTCTTATAAATTTTTAAGGAGAGAGCTATGTTTAAGATGAAGACGATTGTGACGGTAGTTGCCACGACGCTGCTGGCGGCATCGACCGCGATGGCGCAGTATTCGGAGCGCAATATCAAAATGAGCAACGGCGTGAACGCGGACCATCCCGTCGGCGCTGGCGTGAAGAAGATGCAGGAAGTGCTGGCGGCAAAGTCCGGCGGCAAACTCAAAATCACCGCGTTCTGGGGTGGCTCAGCCGGCGGCGATCTGCAAGCGACGCAAGCGCTGCGCGCTGGCACGCAAGAGATGGTCGTGACATCAAGCTCGCCGCTCGTCGGCATCGTGAAAGAGCTGGGCGTGTTCGATTTGCCGTTCTTGTTCGCGAACGAAAAGGAAGTGGATGCGGTGCTTGACGGGCCTGCTGGCGTATTTCTGAGCAAGAAGTTGGAAGAAGCTGGCGTCATCAATCTGGCCTACTGGGAAAACGGTTTCCGCAACCTCACCAACAGCAAGCGTCCGGTCGCACGCGTTGAAGACTTCGACGGTGTGAAGGTTCGCGTCATGCAAAACAACATCTTCCTTGATACCTTCAAAACGCTGGGCACGAATGCGGTGCCAATGGCGTTCGGCGAAGTGTTCACTGCGCTCGAAACGAAGACCATCGACGGTCAAGAAAATCCGTTCGTGACCATCGACACGTCGAAGTTTTACGAAGTACAAAAGTACCTAAGCGTCACGCGTCACGCGTACACCCCGTTCTTGGTGCTCTACAGCAAAAAGATGTGGGACACACTCTCGAAAGACGAGCAAGCGGCGTTGCGCGAAGCCGCGATTGCTGGTCAGAAAGTCCAACGCGAAACGATCCGCGCACTTGACGGCAAGTCGCTCGCCTCGCTCAAAGCACGCGGCATGCAAGTCAACGAAATCACGGCGGCTGAGCAACGTCGCATGTTCGAAAAAGTGAAGCCCGTGTACGACAAGAACGCAGCGACCATTGGTGCCGAGGCGATTAACGTTGTCGTTGACGCACTCAAGAAAGCGCGTGGCGGCTAACGACTCGTGAGTCACCCGCTCGTATATTTTCGAGCGGGTAATACGAGAAATTTGTGGCTGCGCCTCAGCGTTTAATCCAATGAAAATCACGCGTGTCGAAACCCTTCGCCTTGGCGAATTCCCCAATATTTTTTGGGTGCGGTTGCACACCGACGAAGGTCTCGTTGGGCTTGGTGAAACCTTCATGGGTGCGGCCGCAGTTGAGGCCTATGTTCACGAATGGGCCGCACAGAAATTACTCGGTAAAGACCCGCTGGCGATCGAGGCACGCAACAAGGAGTTGACGGGCTATCTTGGCTGGCGCGGCTCCGGCGTGGAAACGCGTGGCAACAGCGCGATTGATATTGCGTTGTGGGACATTTTTGGCAAAGCGGCGAACATGCCAGTGCACACCGCACTAGGTGGAAAAAGTCGCGACGCCATTCGTATTTACAACACCTGCGCGGGCTATCAATACGTCCGCAGCACGGTCAATCAGAACAGCAGCAATTGGGGGCTTGCTGGCATGGGCCAAAACAAGAACGGCCCCTACGAAGACCTCGAAGGCTTTCTGCATCACGCCGATGAGCTTGCGCTATCCCTCGAATCCGAAGGCATCACGGCGATGAAGATTTGGCCGTTCGATCCGGCGGCCGAAGCAAGCGACGGGCAATACATCAGCAACGCCGACTTAGACAAAACCCTCGAACCGTTTCGCAAAATTCGCGCTGCGGTTGGCGAGCGCATGGACATCATGGTCGAGTTCCACAGTTTGTGGCGCTTGCCGATGGCGCAAAAAATCGCGCGCGCATTGAAACCGTTCAACACGTTCTGGCACGAAGACGCGATCCGCATGGACTCGCTCGATTTGCTCAAGCAATACGCGCCGCATACGGACGCGCTGATCTGCGCCAGCGAAACGCTCGCGTACAAATGGGGATTCAAGGATTACTTGCAAACGGGCGTCGCTGGCGTGGCGATGCTGGACCTGAGTTGGTGCGGCGGTCTCACCGAAGCGCGAAAGATCGCGGCAATGGCTGACGCGTGGCAACTGCCCGTCGCGCCGCACGATTGCACGGGGCCGGTCGTGTGGGCGGCGAGCGCGCATTTGTCGCTGCATGCGCCGAACGCGTTGATTCAAGAAAGCGTCCGCGCCTTCTATTCCGGCTGGTACAAAGAACTCGTGACCGAACTGCCTGTCGTGAAAAACGGGATGATTTCGCTGAACGACAAACCGGGCTTGGGCTTGGAATTGCTGCCGGATTTACACACGCGCAAGGATGCGATTTCGCGCAGTAGCGTGGCGTAGGACCGAAGCGTCCACCTAATAGCTTTTTAGCGCCAACGACAGCTAGACGGCGATTTCAGCCAATTTTTCTGTATTATCGACTAATACGATAAATCCCATGAAACGACCGCCCGCTAGTCGTTAGAGCGCAAAAGCTGTATAGGGATACTTGTGCCAAAAAGCGCGAAAGTTGTGGGAGCGGGCTTGCCCGCGATTTTCACGTGGCGCACGCCAATCGCGTGCAAGCTCGCTCCCACGGTCCATTTCGGAACTCAGGACTTTTTCACCGCATGCCCGCCAAACCCCGCGCGCATTTGCGCGAGGAGTTTCGCCGCGTAATCGCCGCGACCTTGCGTTGCAAAGCGCGTGGTGAGCGCGAGTGCCGTGACCGGCGCGGGAACGCCAAGCTCCACCATCGCCTCGACCGCCCAGCGCCCCTCGCCCGAGTCCGCTACGTACGGCGCGATCGCTGCGATTTCGTCCGGTTTCTTCAGCGCGGATGCAGTCAAGTCCAGCAACCAAGAACGCACCACCGAACCGTCGCGCCATGCCTCGGCGATATCCGCCACCGGCATCGCAAATTCCTTCTTCGCTTCCATCAGCGCGAAGCCCTCGGCGATCGCTTGCATCATGCCGTACTCAATGCCGTTGTGCACCATCTTCGCGTAGTGCCCCGCACCCACCGCGCCGGCGTGCACAATGCCCTGCGTTTTTGACGGCGCGAGCACTTCGAGATACGGCTGCAATCGCGCATAGCTCGCCGCGGACGCACCAGCCATCACGCAATAGCCATTCTGCAAACCCCACACGCCACCGGACACGCCAACGTCTGCGTATTCAATGCCAACCGCGTTGGCCTTCACGGCGCGGCGCTGTGTGTCCTTGTAATTCGCATTGCCGCCATCAACCAGCAGGTCGCCTTTGGCGAGCATCGGCAACAGCGCGTCAATCGTCGACTCGGTGATTTCGCCCGACGGCAACATGAGCCACACAACGCGCGGCGAAGCTTGCGCGGTCACAGCCTCCGCTAGCGACGCCACGGCGCTAATGTTCGCCTCAATCGCACTCGCGCGCGCCTGCGGGCTCTGATCGAACGCAACCACGTTCACGCCGCCACGCGCCCAGCGCCGCGCCATGTTCGCGCCCATTCGGCCGAGGCCAATGATTGAAATTTGCAAAATGTTCCCTCCTGAAACTTAAAGCGATCCGCGCACTTCTCGAAGACATTTTTTTGCCACAGATTCACACGGATTTCACAGATAGTGCCACTAAATCCGTGTGAATCTGTGTAAATCTGTGGCAACACTTGCTTCGACAAGCGCTACGAGTAACGAATATTTTTTAACGTGTTGGCACCGAAATCACACCGGTGGTGCCACGCGCTCCACCTCTTCGACCGTCGTCAAACCTGTCGCGATTTTGTGCGCACCTGACGCACGAAGCGGCTTCATGCCATCGCGAAACGCCTGCTCGCGCAGCTCGTCCATACCTGCGCCCGCTACCACGAGCTTCCGAAGTTCCGGCGTCATCGTCATCACTTCATACAAACCCGCGCGACCACGGTAGCCCGTCATGCGGCAGTCCAAACAACCCACGGCTTTGTACGTAATGCTAGGCCGCGTCGCACGATACGGCTTAGTCAATGCGGCCCATTGTTCGTCAGACAAAGGCTCGGCCGGCGCTTTGCAATTGGCGCACAGCGTGCGCACCAAGCGCTGCGCCATCACCCCAATCACCGTTGAGTTCACCAAATACGGCGGCACGCCCAGATCGATCAATCGGGTGATTGCCGTCGGTGCATCGTTTGTGTGCAAAGTGGAGAGCACCAAATGCCCCGTCAGTGCCGCCTGCACGGCCATCTCCGCGGTAGGCAAATCACGAATCTCGCCGACCATGATGATGTCGGGATCTTGCCGCATCAACGTGCGCACGCCGCTCTCGAAGTCCACACCGATTTGAGGTTGCACTTGCATCTGATTAAACGCAGGCTCCACCATCTCAATCGGGTCTTCGACGGTACACACGTTCACCTCGGGTGTGGCGAGCGTCTTGAGCGTGGAATACAGTGTCGTCGTCTTGCCGGAACCGGTCGGCCCGGTCACCAAAATAATGCCGTGCGCGCGGGCGATCATGGTCTCCCAGCGCGACAAATCGTCATCGCTAAACCCGAGATCGCGGAAGTCGCGCAAGAGCACTTCGGGATCAAAAATACGCATGACAATTTTTTCACCGAACGCCGTCGGCATCGTCGCGACGCGCAGTTCAACTTCTTGGCCTTCAGGCGTCACGGTCTTGATGCGACCGTCTTGCGGGCGGCGCTTCTCAACGATTTCCATGCGCGCCAGGAGCTTCACGCGACTCACCATCGCGGTGAGTACCACGGGCGGAATTTGATAGACCTGATGCAGCACGCCATCGATACGAAAGCGCACCACGCCTGAGTCTCGGCGCGGCTCGATGTGAATATCACTCGCACGCTGTTCGAACGCGTACTGCCACAACCAATCGACGATGCGAACGATATGGCGATCGTTGGCGTCCGGGGCTGCGCCGCCCTGCGCACCGAGCTGCACCAATTGCTCGAACGACGAAATTGCACTCTTGTCGTCGGTCGAGGCCTTTTCCTGCGCACGACGCACGGACTGCGCGAGCGCGAAGAATTCGGCAACGTAGCGCTTCACATCCAGCGGGTTGGCGAACACCAATTCCACGCGTCGACGCAGCAAGTTCGACAGCTCCGGAATCCACGAGCGAACGAACGGCTCGCTGGTCGCCACCGTCACCGAATCCGGCGTCACCGCGACGGGCAAGATGCGATAACGGTTCGCATAGCTCGAGCTCATCACCGAACCCACCGCCGCAAAGTCCACCTTCAGCGGATCAATGTGCAGATACGGCACCTTGAGTCTGGCCGCTAGCCACTCGGACAGCATTTCGAGCGTGAGCAGACGTTTCGGCGCTTTTTCGCTGCGCCACTTTTGCTCTGCGATGAGGGTCAGCGGATGATCGTAGCTGCGAAACTTTGCGGTATCGCGCAGGCCGTCGATGAGTGATCGATCCACCAATCCATCAGCCGCCATCTCTCGCAGCACAAAGTCCAACGTGAGCGCGCGGTCCGCGGCGGGTGGGCCAGACCCGGCGTTGGTGGGAGTGGACACGTTCGGGGAAGTCTTTTCGGTAGCCATTGGCCTATTTTGCTACAGCCGCCTACATCGGCGCGACAGGATCAAATCCCATCGGGTACACACTCAAAGCCGCACCACACCGAGCACCCGCAGACCGCTCGCTGCGCGCGTGACCAACACACCCTCGCCCATCGACGGCACCACACCGGTTAGCGCCGTAATGTTGACTTGATGCGTCACCATCAGCCAGCGCTCCGACGTCGGCACAGCACGAACGCGAGCCACGACTTGTGTGTTGCTCTCTGCGTCCACGGGATTCCCCGCAAACTGCGAGTTCAGCGCCGGCCAATCGTTCACTGTGCGCGCGTCGGTCGCCAGCAGTTTCGCTGTGTCGCGACAGCGGCACCATGCGCTCGTGAACACACGCTCAAACACGATGCCGCGGTGCACGTTCCGCGCAGCCATGTCGCGAAGCGCTTCGCGCCCTGCGCCGGATAAATTTCTTTGAGTGCTACAGTCGTCGAGGCGAAAGCCCGGCGGATCGCCCAAGCCGGGCTCGGTTTGGCCATGTCGAAGCAAGAGCGTCACGCCGCCACGCTTCAGCAGAGACGACGCTGCCTCTTCGGACAAGAGTGAAGCCGCGGTCGCACAACTCGACGCAGCCGCCAACAGCACGGCCCACAACCCAACAACAAACGCACGACGCATAATTACCCACTCTCTGAAAATGCTCGCTTTATGACCGCTGAAATTGCCACCGCAACCGCGACACCCACGCCAAAGTCCACGATGATTATCGACTGCGCGGCCTATGTGCACGGCAAACGCCAAGCGCCGATGGAGGTCGAAGCCATCAGTGATTTTCTCGCGGCGACCCAGCCACCCGGCGCATTCGTGTGGGTGGCACTGTTCGAGCCGACGCCAGAAATACTGGCCAAGATGCAGGAGGAATTCAATCTACACGAGCTGGCCATCGAAGACACCAACCGTGGTTCGCAGCGCCCGAAAATCGAGGAATACGGCGCGACGCTGTTCGTCGTTTTGCACACGATCGAGCAGCACGGTGATGACTTTATCGACGGCGAGCTACACATTTATTGCAACGAACATTTCTTGCTCACTGTTCGTCATCGCGCGGAGATCGGCTTCAAAAGCGTGCGCGCCGAGCTTGAGCGCGAACCCGAATTTCTAGCGCTTGGCCCTGGTGCAGTGCTGCACGGGTTGATCGATACCGTCGTAGATCGCTTGTTTCCCGAGGCCGACGCGCTGGAAGATCGACTCGACAAAATTGAAGAGACGATTTTTGAGGCAAAGACGGATCGCCGTGCGGCCGCCGAAATGCTCTACGCCTTAAAGCGCGACACCATGTGTGTGCGCCGCGCGGTGACGCCGTTGGTGGAAGTGTGTGGCCGGCTTTTGACGCATAAGCACCCGATTTTTAGCGAGCCGCTGCGGCCGTATTTCCGCGATGTGCTCGATCATGTAATGCGCATTGATGAAGCGCTCGACAGTCTGCGCGACATGGAAAACAGCGCGACGCAAACAAACCTATCTCTCATTACGCTCGCCGAAAGCGAAGTCACGAAGAAGCTCGCGGGCTGGGGCGCGATCCTCATGGTGCCTAGCATCGTCGGCACCATTTACGGCATGAATTTCAAGAACATGCCGGAGCTTGAGTGGCGTTACGGCTACCCGCTCGCGCTCGGGCTCATGGTTGTCGGCGGCGCTGCGTTGTGGGCGTTTTTTAGGAAGATTCGCTGGGTGTAATCGTTATCAGCTTTTCGGCTTTAACGACTGCCAGGCGGTCGTTATAGGCAATAATTTCTATAAGTCGACTATAGGTTCAATTTTCCCCAAACGACCACCTGGCGGTCGCTCGCGCCATAAAGCCATAAATGCAATCCGCCGGATTCGACGCGACGTCGGTTCACGCGCACTAGGGAGACGCTGAATAAAGCGACGCCGGTCAGCGCGCCTTGGTTTGGGATGAAACTCGAGACGAAAAACGCAGCAATAGCGAGCTATTGCGAGTATTTTCGGCGAAGAAGTTCGCCCAAAACAAGGATGCGATGCCGGTGCCGATTTGTTCAGCGTTTCCCTAGGCATAATCCTCGCCATGGATCGCAAACCCCTCAAATCCAGCAAACTCCGGGCCGCCGGCTACGACGAGCGCTCGCGCACAATGGAGATCGAATTCATCAATGGCGACGTCTTTGAATACAAGTCCGTTTCGCCGGAGACGTATCGCCAACTCATGGCCTCGCCGTCGCCGAACAGTTTTTTCGAGGACAAAATCGAAGAGGCGTTTTCCGGAAAGCGCATTGGCAGGGCCACAAAATCAAACGCGGCAGACGACTTTGATGCATTGTTTGGCGGCAAATCAAGCGACAACTGATGAAAACAGCGTAACGTTGGGCGTTTAGTGCTCAGCAAAACAGGCAGTACGACATGGCATGGTGGCAACAGACGGGCACGAAGCGGCCGAAGCGGTGGATTCTGGTGGTCATCGCGCTGGCGGCGTTAGCGAGCATCGCGGCAATTTTTTGGTGGCGTGGTACAGCGGCTGAAGTCGCGACCGTTACATCTGGCCCCATTCAACATTCACTCGTTTTTTCGTCTCGTGTGTCGAGTGTGGCGCGTACGGATCTCGCGGCAACGCTGACCGCTCGTGTCGAAAAAGTCCTCGTGCGCGAGGGCGATTCCGTAAAGGCGGGACAACGCCTGATCGCGCTGGACGACGACGATCTGCGCGCGCAACAAGCGCAGGCACAAGCCGCGATTGTGACGGCGGATGCGCGACTGAAATCACAGTTCGAACTCGCGGGACCGGTGGCCTCGCAAGCGCTCGCGCAAAGCCGCGCGAACATGGAGTACGCGAACGCTGATTTTGAGCGAACTAAAGCGCTGCATGCCAAGGGTTTCATCGGCGACGCCAAGCTGCAAGACGTAGAGCGCGCCGCAGCGAGCGCACGCGCCGCATTCCAGCAAGCCACCGCACAAGCCACGGCGAATACGCGCGGAGGCGCGGAAGCGCAAGCCACCGCAGCCAGAGTGAAGGAAGCCCGAGCCGCGCTGCAAATTGTGAACGCGAAGCTCGAACAAACCAGCATCGTTGCGCCGGCTGACGCCCGCATCATCGCGCGCAGCGTGGAGGTGGGTGACGTGGCGCAGCCGGGGAGAAAATTGCTTACGCTCGCGATGACCGGAGAGACGCGTTTGATCGCGCAGATAGATGAGAAAAATCTCGGGCTCGTACGCGAGGGCATGCGTGCAACGGGTTCGGCAGATGCATTTCCGGACAATAAGTTCGACGCGGAACTCATTTATCTCGCGCCCTCCGTGGACGTCACCCGCGGCACCGTTGAATCGCGTTTACGCGTCGCAAAACCCCCGGCATTTTTGCGCGACGACATGACGGTTTCCGTGGAAGTGATGGTCGCACAAAAGCAAAATGCGTTAACGATTCCGGGCGTTGCGTTACGCGAAGCGGGGGACCGCAAATATGTGGTCGTCGCGCGCTCGGGTGCAGCGCAAGAGGTGGACGTGAAGCTCGGCATTCGCTCGCTGCAACGCGTAGAAATTGTCTCTGGTTTGAGTGCGGGCGATCAGGTGGTGATCGACGAGCGCATCCGCGCAGGCCAACGCATTCGTGCGGTAGAGGCGGCGCCCGCGCCACGCGCCAAGGGCGTGGACATGCCAATGCCCGCGCAGTAACGCGGCCGACGTAATGCGATTTGAACTTCAACTAGCGCTGCGCTTCTTGCGCGAAGGCCGCACACAATCGGCGCTGATCGTCGGCGGCGTGATGGTCGGCGTCGCCGTGATTGTGTTCATCTCGGCGCTGGTCACGGGCTTGCAAACCAATACGTTTCGGCGCACGCTGGGCGCGCAGGCGCACATCGTCTCAAAGCCCATCGAACCGGCCGCTCGCGTGCAATCAGAGGCTTCAGACAGTGCGATAGCCGTCGTGCAAACAGCCCCTCGCAAATTGCGCTCAATTGAAAATTGGCAACAAGTAATTGCTGCCTACGAGGCGGTGGCTGGCGTGGTGGCGGTGTCGCCTTTGGCGTCCGGCGCGGCGATTGCGTTACGCGGCGAAGGGCGCAATGCGGTCACAATTTTTGGCGTTGATCTAGCGCGCTATGACCGCATCGTTGACCTCAGTGACAAGCTGGTCGCTGGCACGCTACGCCTAGAGCCGGGCGACGTGCTGGTCGGCACCGAACTGGCGAAGGATTTGGGCGCCACAGTGGGCGACCGAATAAGCATCACGACTGGCACATCAAGCGCGAACAGCGAACGTTTCCAAATTTCCGGCACGCTTGATTTGGGTAACCGCGACCTCAGCCGTCGCGCGGTTTACTTGCCGCTACATACCGCGCAAAACATGCTGGAGCTGCCGGGCGGCGTCACCTCCATCGAAACCAGAATTCGCGACGTATTTACGGCGAACGAAGTCGCAGCAAAACTCGCGCGCATCACGCCGCTCACGGTTGAGAGCTGGATGGTCACCAATGGCTCTTTGCTTAGCGCGCTCTCCGCACAATCCGCGAGTACCGCCATCATTCGCCTCTTCGTATCCATTGTGGTGATGCTGGGCATTGCCAGCGTACTCGTGGTCGCGGTCGTGCAAAAAACGCGAGAGATCGGCATACTTCGCGCGATGGGTGCGTCGCGCGGGCAAATGACACGCGTTTTCTTGTTGCAAGGCGCATTAGTGGGCTTTGTAGGGTCGGCACTGGGCGCTGCGCTGGCGGCGCTGTTGGTCTTCGCGTTCGGCGTGTTTGTGCGCGGGCCGGATGGCGGTGTGTTGTTTCCGATTGATCTGACCGCACAGCTTTTGATAGTGGCCTGCGCGGCGGCTACCGTGTGCGGCACGCTCGCAGCCATCGCGCCAGCGCGTCGCGCCGCGCGACTAGACCCGGCTCAGGCGATGCGCGCATGAACAAGCCGTCCGGTAACGTCTTGCAGCTCTCGGGCATTCACAAGTCGTACAACATCGGCACGCCGGTGGAAGCCGAGATCTTGCACGGCATTGATTTAACGCTGGCTAGTGGGGAATTTACCGCGCTCATCGGTCCTTCCGGCTCGGGCAAGAGCACGCTTCTGAATATCATCGGCTTGCTTGAGGCGCCGACCCAAGGCATCGTCGAAATTGCGGGGCACCGCGTGAGCTATGACGACGACAACGGCTTAACGCGATTGCGCGCCATGAGCCTCGGCTTTGTTTTTCAGTTCCACCATTTGCTTCCCGCGTTCACGGCGCTCGAAAACGTCTTGATGCCGCAGCTGATTAACGGCATCGATATCAACGACGCCAAACGCACCGAAGCCACGGCGCTCCTCGCGGCGGTCGGTTTGAAGGGCGCGGAGCGCAAAAAACCCGCTGAGCTATCCGGCGGCATGCAGCAACGCGTCGCCATCGCTCGGTCGCTCTCAATGAAACCCGCGCTAGTGCTCGCCGATGAACCGACAGGCAACCTAGACACCAAGACAGCGGCGGACATTTTCGTGATGCTGCGCGAATTCAATAAGAATTTCGGTACGACGTTCCTAATCGTCACCCACGACCCGCGCCTAGCCGCCACCTGCGACCGTCGCGTGACGTTGGCCGACGGCAAGATCATTTCGGACGAACAGACGGCCTAGGCACCCTGTTCGAAGCGCTGCAGGCGCCCGGCACCGTCTACACTTGAGGCTTAGCCGTTTATGCAGCGCGTTTAGCGCATTTTCGCCATGCCATCGTTTGACACCGTTTCCGAACTCAATTGGGTCGAAATTAAAAACGCCCTCGATCAGGCGAACAAAGAGATTTCCACGCGCTTCGATTTCAAAGGCTCCGACTCGCGCGTTGAACTCAACGAAAAAGAAAAGATCATGACGATCTACGCTGACGACGATTTCAAATTGAGTCAGGTCGACGACGTGTTGCTCAATAAGTTCGCCAAGCGCAACGTGGATTCACGCTCCATAGAAAAGGGCAAGCCCGAGAAAATCGGTGGCGACAAAATGAAGCGCGTAGATAAGCTCAAAGAAGGCCTTGAGTCCGAGTTGGCCAAAAAAGTGGTCAAGTTGTTGAAAGACAGCAAGACGTTAAAGGTGAGCGGATCAATCCAAGGCACGAGCGTGCGCGTCACCGGCGACAAGAAAGACAACCTGCAAGCAGCGATGGCGTTGATCAAGAAAGACATCACCGATCTTCCGCTGCAATTTAACAATTTCCGCGATTAGTGTCGCTGTGAACGCGGCGCTGAAGTTCGCATTGTTAATGCTGTGCGCAGTACCGCTAGTGGCCTGCCAGCCGAGCAACCCGCCGCCCACCCCGTTGCCAACCAAAAAGAAAACGATAGACCGCGTAAACGAAAAGCTCGACGATGCGATGAAGAAGTCGCAGCAACGACTCGAGGCAATCGACGCGGACAAGAAAGGTTCCTGATTTATGAAGTGGTTTCAATCTTTGGCTCGATTTCTGTCGGCCGCACTCGTACTCGGTGTGGCGGCGAGCGCGAGCGCACAAGGCGCCGCCAGCCCGGATGGTCGAAATGCCGACACATGGTTACGCGACGGTGATCGGCTAACGATTGCGTTTAGCCCGTACACCGAGCATTTCCGCAATAACCCTGAGTACACCAAACACTCTTACCTCGTTGATCTTGGCATCGAATCGAAATACGACACCGTTTGGGGGGCAGACAAAACGCTCTTCGGGCTAGCCGTTTTCAAGAACTCTTTCGGTCAGCCTTCGCAGTACATCTACTGGGGCCAGAAATGGGACGTCAAGCCATGGCTGTACGCCAAGGTGACCGCCGGACTGTTGCACGGTTACAAGGGCAAGTACAAAAACAATATTCCGTTCAACGGTCTCGGTGTCGCGCCTGGCATTATTCCCGCTGTCGGAGTCCAGTTCGGTGACGTGCGCGCCGAGCTCATCACGCTGGGTTTCTCCGCCGTGATGGTCACCGTTGGTTACCGCTTCTAGCGCGGAGCTTCGCTATGGCTTTGCGCGCAGGCTTCACCGCGGAATCAATGAAAAATCGCGGCGTCGGCAAACTGCCGGGGCTGTTGGGCGTAGAGCTGCTTTCGGTTGAGGAAGGATTGCTCGTCGCGCAACTCAAAATTCGCGAAGAACTCCTAGCTCCCAACGGGTACTTGCACGCCGCGACAGTCGTGGGTTTGGCCGACACCATGTGCGGCTATGGCTGCATCGCTCACTTGCCAGAAGGCGCATCGGGCTTCACGACGATTGAACTCAAGAGCAATCACCTTGGCACGGCGCTAGACGGCACGATTTACGTTGAGGCGCGCCCAGTGCACTTGGGCCGGACGACGCAGGTGTGGGACGCGATTGTGCGCCACCGCGAGACCGAAAAAACAATTGCCCTCTTTCGCTGCACGCAGATGGTGCTTTGGCCCAAAGGGCAGTGAGTCGTGAGCAGCGTTGACTTGGTCGCCCCCGCTCGCGCATTGAGTGAGGCAGTCGATTCGCTTTCCTTTTCGTCTCCGGTCACGCACACGCTCAATCCTCTGGACTACGCGTGGGCACCGCATGAGCAGTATTTGCGAAAGTTTGGCAACGGCAAAAAACGCGTAATTTTTCTGGGCATGAACCCCGGCCCGTTTGGCATGGTGCAAGTCGGCGTCCCGTTCGGCGAGGTGAATGCTGTGCGCGACTGGATGAAAATTGACGCAGCAGTTTCGCAGCCAAAATCGCCCAACCCTTCTCGCCCCGTCGAAGGATTTTCCTGCCAACGCTCCGAGATCTCAGGACAGAGATTGTGGGCGCTGTTCTCCGAGCGCTTTCCTAATGCCAATGACTTCTTCGCGAATCATTTCGTAGCGAACTATTGCCCGCTCGCATTCTTCGACAACGCACGCAACGTGACGCCGGACAAACTGCCCAAGGCAGAAACGGCTCCGCTGTACGCCGCGTGCGACGCACACCTACGCGCCAGCGTCGATGCGCTGCAACCCGAATGGGTGATCGGCATTGGCAAATTCGCCGAAGCTCAAGCGCGCACGGCTATCGCTGCGTCCCACCCGAACGTCAAGATCGGCACTGTGCTGCACCCCAGTCCGGCGAGCCCAATGGCAAACCGTGGCTGGGCGCCGCAGGCAGCGGCGCAGTTGGCAGCGCTGGGGATTTGGTAGCGACCAGCTCTAGGCATGATGAACGTTCGTCACGCCGAAGCAGCAGACGCATCCGCAATCATCGATTGCGACGAGTACACGAAAACTGACCCGTCAAGGCCCACGAAGATTGGCGCAGCCATAGCGCGCTCAAATTGCCTAGTCGCGGTACAGGGCGAAGCAGTGATCGGAGCGTTAGACGGGCTTGATGACGGTGACCCTGAAGTTTTTTATCGCGCGACGAAACCCTAGGAAGGCACCCAACAGGCTTGCAGAAGCTCTCAAACCACTCGCGGCTCGGCTTCAAGCGTCACACCGAACATCTCCTGCACGTCGGCTCGCACCGCCTCGGCGAGTTCCCATATCTCGGCGCCGGTAGCGGCTCCGTGGTTCACCAGCACTAATGCGTGTTTTGCGTGAACGCCTGCTTCGCTGAACGGATGGAGTCGGCGACCTTTCCAGCCCGTTTGCTCAATGAGCCATCCGGCAGCGAGCTTCACCCCGCTCTTGCCGGCGTATTGCGGCATCGCGGGAAAGCGCGCCTTGAGCTCGTTGGCGAGGCTTGCGTCGACCACGGGGTTTTTGAAGAAGCTCCCGGCGTTGCCGATGACAGCAGGGTCGGGAAGTTTGCTTTGACGAATGCGGATGACGGCGCGCGAAACGTCGCTCGCATTGGGCTTGGTGACGCCATCGCGTTCTAGCTGCGCTTTGATGTCGCCGTAGTCAAGTCGCGGCGTGAATTTACGCGACAAGCGAAAGCGCACTCGCATGATGGCGTAGCGATCACGCGCGGCACCCACGGCGTGTTTGAACACACTATCGCGGTAGCCAAATGCACATTCGGCATTGCTAAATTCACGCGACTCGCTAGTGCGTAAATCGACGGTGGAAACGCTGTCGCATGACTCTGAAATTTCAACGCCGTACGCACCGATATTTTGTACTGGTGTACCGCCCACAAAACCAGGGATGAGCGAAAGATTTTCGAGGCCGCTCAATCCCTGTGCGAGGGTCCACAGCACAAACGCGTGCCACGGCTCGCCAGCCATCGCCTCCACGAGCACCGTATCGCCTTCATCAAACACCACGCGCGCACCGCGCGGCGCGATCTGCAGAACGGGCGCGTCGATGAAGTCCCTAGTGAAGAGTAGATTGCTTCCACCGCCAATCAACAGCGGCTGCACGTCTCGATTACGAATGGCGCACCATTGCAGCAACGCGTGCTCGCTTGATACGGTGGCAAATTCTTTAGCGACCGCCTTGACACCAAATGTATTAAACGACGCGAGCGGAAAATTACTCAGAAAATGCATCAAACGCTCGCGCTTAGCCGCTCATCATGATCAAGGTTTCAAGCCTGCGGGAATACCGTTCGGAAATGCCTTGGCGAGCTTCGCGTTGATCTCTTCGATCCGACGTGGTGGACTTGGGTGCGAACTGCCGTATTCGGGAGTGCGCGCGCCGCCGCTAGCCTTTTCCAAAATTTGCATCACGCGAATCATTCCGCGGGGATCGTAGCCGGCTTCAGCCATCAAGCGTAGCCCGAGCGAATCGGCCTCTAATTCGTCGTCGCGTCCGTACTTCAGCATCGTCATTTGACCCACCATCTGCCCGATTTGTGCGGCGCTCATGGAGCCCGCGCCCATCGCAAATGCGCCGGTGAGACCCTGGGTGAGTTGATCCTTGGCGATGTGCTCCGCGCTGTGGCGCGCGATGACGTGCCCAACTTCGTGCGCCAACACGGCGGCGAGTTGGCCTTCGGTTTCGAGGCGCGAAAGCAGCGACATCGTGATGAAAATTTGCCCGCCAGGTAACGCGAATGCATTCACAGTGCGCGGGTCAGCCAACGTGTGAAACTTGAACGGATAGCCCGATTTTGCAGCGACCGACCCCGCCACCACTTTTGCGCCGACGGCCGCGACAAGCTGACGCGCGCGCGCGTCTTGCGTTAGGCCACCCATCTGCGCAGCCATCTGCGGTGCGGACTGCAATCCCATCGCCACTTCTTCTTTTGGGGACATGCCGCCGACGTGTTGCTTCTCGCCTGTGATCGGGTTTATCGACGACGATCCGAAGTACGAGAGCAACGAGAACGCGGCGACCACGAGCCCGATGATGAGTTGAATTTTGTTCATGAAAAGTCCTCCTTGTCGGACCGATTAGCGGCGGTAAATCGAGCGCCGATCACGCTCAAGTGATTCATAAATTCCGCCGCAGAGCGCGCCGAACACGACATGCAAGGCAACCATGAACCAGCTGCGATAGTAGAAAAATTCCGGGAAGAAACGGCTCATTGAATACGTGTTGATCGCGTAGAGCGCGAGACCAAAAAGCGCACCGCCAATCAAGCCCACCCAAAAACCCCAACGGTGGAATGTGAAGGAAATAACGTACGCGAACGCCAAACCAAGCACCAAATGCACGGCAGCACCAACCGCCAGCGCAGTGGTCACAGAGGTCAATTCGCCGTCGAGCGCGTTGCGTCCGAGCACGATGGTGGCTAACAATCGCGGCAATCCCATCGCGTTGTCGTGCAAAAACTGTAGTGCCCCCATCCCCAGCAACAAACTGATCACTGCTGCGGAGAGGCCCGCGATCGTTGCGGCGCGCTTATCCATCCGTGCTCCTCGTCTCTTTGATTGATTATTTTTCGTGCGAAGATTGTAAGCTCGCATCGCGACCGCATACTAACGTGCATGGCAATCAGCTTGATGACATTTTGGAGCAGCGTTATGGGACTTTTCGGAAAATCCAGTTCGTTGGTGAATGCGGCCTCAGCGCTACCGGGTCGAACGATGAGCATGCCGGTGCCGGACGCGCACTTTGTGAACGGACATCCGATCAAAGCGCCGTTTCCTGAAGGATTGCAAACAGCGCAATTCGCAATGGGATGTTTTTGGGGTGCCGAGCGCGCGTTTTGGGAGCTACCCGGGGTGTATTCGACGGCAGTGGGCTACGCTGGCGGATTCACGCCGAACCCGACTTACCAAGAAACATGTAGCGGACAAACAGGCCACACGGAGATGGTGCTCGTCGTGTACGACTCGGCGGCGATTACCTACGCGCGACTCTTGAAGGAGTTTTGGGAAGCGCACGACCCAACGCAGGGCATGCGTCAAGGCAACGATATGGGTTCGCAATATCGCTCCGCGATTTACTGCTACACGGCCGAGCAACGCGAATCGGCCGAAGCGACGCGAGCGCAGTTTCAGTCAGCGCTGACAGCGCGTGGCTACGGCGCGATTACGACGGAGATTCGCGGCGGCACGGCGGACGAAACTACGCCAGATTTTTTCTACGCCGAGGCTTATCACCAGCAATACTTAGCGAAGAACCCCGGCGGCTACTGCGGCCTCGCGGGGACGGGCGCGAGCTGCCCGCTTCCGACGGGCGGGACGTTGGCGTAACAACATCCCGTAGGAGCGGCGGAAGCCGCGATTCCGCTCTTTCACCGCAGATGCAAGTGCCGCGCAATCGCCGCTTCCCCATTGTCCCGACGGGCAAAACTACACGCATCTCCCTCCGCTAGCATTTGCGTCATGAACGTAAACACCGCTCCCACTGAGAATCTCCGCATCGGCGTTGACCTCGGCGGCACTAAGATCGAAGCCGTCGCGCTTGACGCGCGTGGCGAAGTCCGTTGGCGCGAACGCGTGCCAACGCCCAAAGATTCTGCCAACGCGATCTACGAAGCGATCTACGGCTTGGTGGATCGCTGCGAAAGCGCGCTCGCTGATCGCGCCACGGTCGGCATCGGCACACCTGGCTCGCTCTCGCCGAAGACAGGATTGCTGCGTGGCTCGAACACCGTGGTCCTCAACGGCCAACCGGTGAAGCAAGAACTCGAAGCGCTGCTGCAACGCGAAGTACGCATCGCCAATGACGCCAACTGCTTCGCGCTGTCTGAGGCCGTGGACGGCGCGGGCAAGGGAGCACACACGGTTTTCGGCGTAATCCTCGGAACCGGCGTCGGCGCGGGTGTGATCATCAACGGGCAAAGTCTCAACGGGCTTCATGCGATCGCGGGAGAGTGGGGCCACAATCCCCTGCCGTGGCCGGAAGACGACGAGCGTCCCGGCCGCCCGTGCTACTGCGGGAAGCGCGGCTGCATCGAAACGTGGCTTTCCGGGCCTGGCATCACCGCGAACTTCGGTGACGGCACAACAGCAACGATTGAAATTGTCAAACGCGCCGAAGCGGGCGACGCCGTGGCCGAGGCGTACATGCAACGCGTCGAGGACCGCCTTGCGCGCGCACTCGCAACGGCAATCAACATCCTCGACCCAGACGTCATCGTGCTCGGCGGCGGCGTGTCGAACATCGCGCGGCTTTACAGCAACGTTCCCAAACTCCTCCCGAAGTACGTGTTCAGCGAATTCGTCGAAACTCGCATCGCGCAAAACGTTCACGGCGATTCCAGCGGTGTGCGCGGCGCGGCGTGGCTCTGGTAGCGCGCGCAAGTTCGCTTTCAACAGCTTTTTCGATTTAGTGACCAGCAGACGGTCGTTAGCAGCCCAAAAATGCAGTTGTTGACATAGCGAAAAATCACTATTTAACGACCGCCTGGCATTCGTTTACCGCAAAAAGCTGTTTCACTCGGGTAGTGGTAATGTCCGATTCATCCGATTTCGCTCGTTCTTCCCAGTAACCGGGGCACTTTTCGCCTCGAACTTGGAATTGCAACCGCAATCCCGCAATCGGAGATTGGTCATGACTACTCACCCGCTCAGCGCGCGCAACATCGCTGCGACTGCGAAAAAATCAACGCAACCTACCCTTTTGCCGTGGCGAGCCCTTCGCGCGCTTCTCGTCTGGGCCATCGTCGCGTTCGCTCAATCCGCGGCACATGCGCAGGTCGCCGTGTTTTTCACCGTTTCAGTATCGGCTGGCCCCGGTGGCACCGTCAGTCCGAACACGTCACAGCAAGTGCTGGAGGGTGATTCGGTTACCTTCAACGCGACGCCGAACGTCGGCTATTTGTTGAATACGTTCACGACGAACTCTTCAGGTTGCGTCGCCGCACGCTCGGGAACTCGCCTCACCATCGGTTCCGTGCACGCCAACTGCACCGTCACCGCGACCTTCGTGCGTGCGTCGTTTCTGGTAACGCCCACCGCCATCGGCAACGGCAGCATCAGCCCAAGCGCCGTGCAAACCGTGCTGTACGGCGACAGCAAAGTGTTTACGCTCACGCCACAGTTGGGACATAAACTCGGCAGCATCAGCGGCTGTCCTGGCGGCGCTGGCTTGTCAGGAAACACCTACACGACGGGGCCGATCACGACCAACTGCACGGTGACGGCCACTTTCATCCTGCTTCCCGTCGCCATCTTTCACGCTGTCAGCACCTCCGTTGGTGGCGCACCGGGCGGCGGTTCGGTGAGCCCCACCACTGCCACGGTGGAAGAAGGATTTTCAACCAGTTTCGTCGTCACGCCTAACTATGGTTTTTATGTTGACGCCGTAATGGGTTGCGGGGTGTCGTTTAACGCAGGCGCCACGCCACAGACAACTGCGCTCACGATAACGACCGCCGCTGTATTTGCCGATTGCCATATCGTGGCGTACTTCGGCGTTTCCCCAACGTTTAACGTGACTGCGACGGCTGGCGCTGGAGGCAGCATCAGCCCAACGTCACGCAGCGTACCCCAAGGCAGCACGGCACAATTTACTGTTACACCGAACGCCGGCTTCGCCATCAACACAGTAACCGGCTGTGGCGGTACGCGCGTGGGGAGCATCTTCACTACGAGTCCAGTCAGCGCCGATTGCAGCGTGTCGGCTACGTTCACGACAACGACAACCGCGCCAGTGCTGACCCCAATGATCGAGTTTTTTCACCCAACGCTGGACTACTACTTCCTGACCTCACGCAGCAACGAGATCGCGTTGCTTGACGCGACGCCGCCTTGGACGCGGACTGGCCAACGCTTTTCGACGTATCGAGATAGCGTTCCCGATTCGTCTCCGTTGACGCGGTTCTACTTCGACCGCGTTGCCGTGAGCGAAACGCGTGGGAGCCACTTTTACACACTGGTCACCGGCGAAGTAGCCGCGCTCACCGCGTTGAACCCGAACAACAGCAGCACGCCACGCCTGCCGTTCAGTGAGGGCGTGGACTCGTACGCTTTCCTGCCACTCATTGAAGGCGTAGGCGGCAGTTGCGCCGTCAAACAAACGCCCGTGTATCGACTGTTCCGCGGTAACGCGCGCTTCCCCGACGATCCGAATCACCGCTTCACGATCAGCACCGCGATCTACAACGATTTCGTCTCGCGCGGATGGGATGGCGAAGGCGTCAAGTTTTGTCTGTCTCAGCAAGAGCCATGATCGCAGTGTGATCGCCTTTGGCATTAACGCGCAAAAAAACATCACGCGGCACAACGCCCGCAGCGCTAATCCGCTGCTCAATCAGGGACGGCCGCTCCATAAGCACGCGCAGCAAGTGCGGCTTCGGTTCGGTTGCTCACGCCCAGCACTCTAAAAATAGCGAGCAAATGGACTTTGACGGTGCTCTCCGAGAC
The DNA here is from genome assembly GCA_017989135.1 of Burkholderiales bacterium. Classification (GTDB taxonomy): domain Bacteria; phylum Pseudomonadota; class Gammaproteobacteria; order Burkholderiales; family Casimicrobiaceae; genus Casimicrobium. The sequence goes on along the minus strand of JAGNQL010000007.1, from coordinate 7,240 downwards.
ACCAAGCTCGCGGGCGATGCGCTTGTTCGACGCACCGTCGCCGAGCGCCCGCAACACGTCTAACTGGCGAGAGGTGAGCGCGCCGGGTGGTCTCTGTTGGCTTGTGCTGGCGGGGGAGTACTGGCCTCCACCGAGAATGAGCTCGATGGCCGCGAGCATCTTTTCTGTCGAAAGCGACTTGGGAATGAAGGCGTGCATGCCTGCGTTCAAATACTCCCGTTGAATCGCCGCATCATCGATCCCAGAGAACAATGCAAAGCGCGTGCTCGGATGCCGCATCGCGAGCGCCGCAAACCACGCGGCATTGAGCGCACCCGGCATTTTGATGTCCAGAATCGCGAGCGTGATTGGCTGTTGCGTCACGTTCGCGCGCTCAAGGTGTTGTTCTGTTTCGGCAGCATTGGCCGCTTCCAGCACCTCGGGATGGCCCGGCAGCTGAGCAAGGGTTTGCTTGACGGCAAGCCGGATCATCGCGTGATCATCCGCAATGAGGAAACGCACGTGCGAGGTATTCATGGCCAGAATTTAGCAAAATCGCCGGTCTTCGTGAAAAATGGCTAGATGAACATAGACGCGCACACTGCGGTGGCCACCGACAAGCAATTGATCTACCTGTGGTCTGTTGGCCTGCAAGCGGCTGGCGATCACTCGCGTGCAGCAGTCGACGACATCGGTGGAATTAGCTCAAGCCGGAAGGCCGCGATCTCGCTGGTGTTGCGTGTGCGAGCTGGGGTCTCGGGAACCGCTGACGAGGCCAACGAACTCATCGATAACCCGTCTGCTGCCGATGCAACCCTGAGCGCCTACGGTCGCGATGCTCTGGCGATTCTGTTGCGGCGCGCGGGGCGCTACACCGAAGCATTGGCCTGTCAAAAGCCGAACATAACGGGTTCGGCCACGGAGCGAGAAGCCCCCGCCCGCGCGATGACGCACACGGGCCTTGGCCTAAGCTTGGCCGCATTGAATGCTCCGCACGAGGCGTTAGCGCATTTCTATCAGGCCGTAGCTTGCGCGCGCGAGGGCGGCATCGCCATGATGATTGCCAACACCGAGGCTAATCTCGGTGGCGCGCTGTACGACTTGCACAGCTTTGACGATGCGGTCGAGCCGTTGAGAAAAGCGCAAATATTAGCGGCGGAATCCGAAAATTGGCTGGTGTGGTCCGCCGCGACGGTCAACCGACTGATGGTCGAACTGGCACGAAATCAGTGGGCGGAGGCCACCGAGCTATCTAACGCGTTAACAGCACGTTGGTCAGTTGTGCCGCTCAACAAGCGCCGTAAATACGCGGTCTATTTAGCGCTCTGCGCACTGCAAAATGAAGACCTCAAAAAGGCGCACGAGCTGATCGACGCGCATGCGATCAATGCGCTGGACGCGCAGCCCGAAGAGTTAGTTCTACTCGCCGAGCTTGCGCTTCACGAGGGCGATGTTGCAAAAGCTCGCCAGCAGTGCGCGCAACTGCCTCCACCAGAAAACGCGGGGCCGGAGCAACACTACCCGTACGACCGTATGCGGGTGTGGCAATGCGCCGCGCGGGCGGCGGAGGCGATGGGTAATTACCAAGATGCATTGCTATGCACTAAGTCGGCACAACAATGCTATGAAGCGATGGTTGGGCGCAGCGCCCGCGCCAAGCAGGTCACGGTGCAGTTTGATCAGTCATTGCGAGACGCGCAGCAAGCGCAAGCACGTGCGGAGGCCGACGGCCAGCGCTACGCCGAACTCAATGCGGCGCTACAAAAAGCCAACTCGGCAAAGTCGCGATTTTTGGCTGCAGCCAGCCATGATCTACGGCAACCGCTGCAAGCCGTCATCTTGTTTGCGGAGCAACTGGGCGTGGGCGACCCAACAGCGTCACCAGCTTTGTTCCAAACCAAAAATCGCATCACCACCGCATTAACCGCGCTGGCGGGTTTGGTCGATCAAGTGCTCGACTTTGCCGCACTCGATAGCGAGGACGGGAGCACGGCTCCACCCAGCACGGTGTCGCTGGTCGCAGTGCTGAGCGAATTGGATGATCAATGGTATTCACAGTTCGAGCGCAAGGGCCTGAAGCTCGGCTTGCATTGCCCCGATGTGTGGGCATCGGTGGATCACTTAGCGCTTACGCGCATCTTGAACAACCTATTAGCCAATGCGCTGTCTTTCACGCAGAACGGCGGCGCGCTATTAGCCGTTCGACAACGAGGTGATCGCGTGCTAGTCGAGGTTTGGGATAGCGGGGTCGGCATTCCCGTCAACGAGCAAGCGCAAATATTCGAACCATTCTTCCAAATCAACAACCCGGAGCGAGATCGCGCTAGGGGTGTTGGACTGGGTTTGGCGATCGTCAAACGGCTCTGCGAGCGCGCCGGGATTTGTCTAGAGCTGCGCTCTCGTGTGGGTAGGGGGACGTGCTTTCGCTTAACGCTGCCGCGCGCTGTCAAGCCCGCAGACGCGTCGATTTTAGATTTAGCGGCCCCGCCTGCTGTACGTTGGCCGGAAACTATACGCATGGTTTGGCTCATCGAGGATGATCAGCTCGCTTCGATGGCAATCATCGCCTGCATTGAAGGCTTTGGTGCCAACGTGCGCCGCTTTGCCAATCTCGACGCGGTGCTTACTCTCGGGCAGATTCATGAGCGCGATCTGCCGCATCTCGTGATCGCCGATCACCGATTACCTGATGGGTCAGGTCTCACGGCGATCCAGCATATTCGCCACGTCAGTGCACGACCAATACCGACCATCATGCTCACAGGGGACACTGCGCCGCCGTCGCTAGCGCAAAGCATCGTGTTGACGAAGCCTGTATCGGGTCAAACCCTCTGCGAGGCGGCAAGGGCTTCGCTACTCGGCGACAGCTAAGTCGAAAGTCTTAATACCGCTGTTCAATTATCAAGTCCAACATGCCTCAATAGACTGCTCTCTGACTCAACACACCAGTAGGGCAGAGAATGAGCAACGAGTGGAAAGGCGCATGCTTGGCAGTTCTAGCAGCGCTAAGCCTCAGCGCAACGGCACAAGATAAGAGCGCGGCAGAGCTTCGCGCAGAGAAGCGTGAGGCATACAAAAACGAGCTGGAAGCAAAAAAAGCCGAACGTCTAGCAGCCGCTGCGAACAAACGAATCGCCCGCGAAGAAGCCGCTGCCGATCGCAAGGAAAAAGCGCTCGCGGACAGAACCACTCGTAGTGAAGAAAACGAAGCCCTGCGCGCGGCGGCAAAAGCCGAGGCTTCGCGCGTCAAAGCCGCCGACGATGCCAGCAACGCCGCGCAAGCGCACGCGCCGAAAGATCAAGGCATCGCCAATCCCCTGCACGAAAAAAACGTCGGCAAAATCGTCTTCACGCGCAGCGATGTCAGTTTAGAAGCGTTGACTGAAGCGAACTTCGTCAGTGCGTTCACGCTGGGCGAGAGGATGTATTTTCGCGTGTACATGAAAGAGTCGGGCGTGCGCGCACTCCGCCCTTTGGTTGACGCCTCAATTAGCGCCAACGTCATCGGCAACGGCGCACGGTATGCCTGGCGTTTCAGTGTGGACGACAAAGTAATTGAGCCCGAGGTCACACGCTGGGGGACGATCGGTGACTGGACAAAATTCACGACGTGGCGCGGACAGTTCCTCGCTGAGCAGGCCAATTTACCCGGCACCGCCGCGTTTCGCGAAGTGTTGGCCCGTGCGTATTCGAAGGGCTTCTTGAAGCCTGGCAGCCACCAAATCAAAGTGGAAGTTTCGCCCAGATTACCCATGGGTGACGGCAAGCCCGAGGTGCTCGGCCCCGTCGTCGCGCGAGGCGAATTCAGTTTAGAGGTCAACACAAAATCGCTGCGCCGCGGGAGCGACTTGGTGTGCCCAATCAAGCCATCCGCGATGAAAGACGCGGCACTCGAGCGCTCTGTGTTGGATCTCGCGAAACGCACGTGGAACGCGAGTGGCCACAGCCCAGTGTCCGCGCAAATCCTAAACGACCAGTGGCAGATCTTGCGCCATCCGGTGAGTGGCATCGTCACCCGCCGCACGATCGCCGCGCAGATCCAAAGCAAGGGCACCGAGTTTTGCACAGTGCAGGGCTACCAATACGCACAGAACCACGACGGCAGCGCTTTTCGCGGTGGCGAGTTCCATGGGGCCGAATCAAGGCACACCTACGTGCCGTGCTCTTGCCTCGAATAAATCCCACTCGCAGCCGTTCACCAACACTCAACAGAAAACACACATGAAAAACAACCGCTTAATGCCGTTACTTGCCGGTCTATTAGCCACGTGCGCCAGCGTCGTTTCAGCCCAGTCGATTCAAGTCCTCAACCAAGTTCAGTACGCCAAACCCGGCGACGTCGTGACCTTTCCGATTCTCTATCGTGCCAGTCTTGCAGCGAACCGATCACTGGCGGGCGTGACACTTCAAGTCAACCCCGGTGGGCCGCCACCCTTACCAGTCGTCGCGGGCATGAGCAACGAGAGTTTGCAGGTCAATCCGGACTGTCTGGTGAGCAACTCCTTCTCGGTGAACGGCACCGCCGCCTGGGGTGCCTCGCCGTCCGGCTTTCCGAATAGCGGACTATGTGGCTCCCACACCACCGATTACACGTTGGCGAGCTACACCGGTACCGTACAAAACTTCGGACAAGACGGAAAAATCGCCTTTGGAATTTACGCGACGACTAGCGAAAGTCAAACCGGTGCAGGGGTTCAGGTATGCCCGGCCGTGCCGGTGATCAGCATCACTCCGTCCGCACCAACGCTCATCGAAGGCGACCAAATGACGCTGACCGTGGACTTTGAAGTGGGCGTGCCGAACAATTGCGGCGGTTTTGCTGTCCCGATTACCCTGTCTGGCCCTGCTTCCCTCACGCCCGATTTCGTCTCCGTGATAGGCGGCACGTGTAGCTTCGTCCCCGACGGCGCGAACGATTGCACCGTGATCATCCAAGGCATTGATGACGTGCTAGCCGACGGAGATAAAGGGTTGACCGTGAGCGTGGTTCCTCCCGCTTCTGGGTCAGGCTATTGGATGTTGCAGCCGGTGAGTACCGACATCACCGTGCTCGATAACGAATCGACGATAACCGTTAGCCTCATTAGAGATGGGTCGGAAACCGGCCCGGTTTCTGCACAATTCGGCTTGCTTTGCGTGCAAGGCGGTGCAGGTGGCGCACCGAGCACAGGCGTCGCAACCCTCACCTGGGGCGGTAGCACGCTGGCCGAGGCCGACGATAGTGATGTAGTGAATGGTCGACCCGCGACGATCAACGTCAACTGCTCACCGGCTCCAGGTACGCTGAATGTCCTTGATCTTCCCGTAATCGATGACCCTTCGGTCGAAGGCACAGAATATTTGCGCCTCACGGTCGGCTCAAGCACCAACAATTTGGCGGTCGCGGGCTCACCGACAGTAGTGGCGCAAATTGCGGACAACGATTTTTATTTGGGGATATCCACGACCACATCCAATGTCACCGAAGGGGCATTGATTAATTTCCTCTTGCAGTGCGGCAACGGACAAAGCGGCAGCATCAGCAACGTCACCGTGACGTTTAGCGGTACGTACACGCCGCTCCCAAGCCCTGTGTCTTCTGGTTTTAACTGTGCGTCGGGATTGACCATACCGGTGCAAACTACTGACGACAGCGTGATCAACGGCAGCAGAACCCTCGTCGCCACGATCACTCAACAATCTGGCGGTTATTTGGCCGTTGGAAGTGCGCCGGTCAATGTGGCAGACAATGATCTGGTTGTGCTCGCGCCCGCTGTGCCGGTCCCAACCTTCGGAATGAGCGTGCTCTTCACCACGATCTTCCTGCTCGGCTTGCTTTGTTTTGTCCATCTCCGAATCAAACGCACGTGAATTGCCAGGCACCTACGTCTCTGACTACGTTTTGCCCGTTGAGCCAAGGTCGTGGGTTTGATCTCGATGGCAGTTCTGCGTTGGCTCGTGGTTCGCCGGGTACGGCCGATCGTCGCGCTCCCCGCGGGATGCGCAGGGGCACGCGGCTCTGCATTGCCGTTACAGCTTTTGAGGCGTATCGACGGTTCCATATACGTTTGGACCAAAAAAGCGCCTATGTCGACTTAAGATAAAAAGTGCTTACAACGACCACCCGCTGGTCGTTGGGTAACAAAAGCCATTCATTCGAAGCGGAATGAACCCTGCACGGTTCGTCTAGCCGATTTGTAGGCGCGGGGTCGCCGCGCCTGCTTTGCACTGAGCGACGCCAATTCGCGGCGTATCCCCTGAGCGAACAGTTTTGCGAGAGAGCGGTCGGCATCCCGCAATAGCGCCCACCGTCGGCCCTGCCGTCCACGACGCCCGCGTCGCACTCATATTAATAAAACCTTAAGGCTCACCCGAAATGCCTATACAATTTTGTCTAGGATTTTTCGTAGTCACATTTATTTATGAGCTGGGGGCAGGTCAACATGAAACGACGTTTCACACAATTATTTTTGAGCAGCGTATTGCTGTGCACGAGCATGCTTTTGAGCGGCGCCGCAGTAGCGTCGCACATGCGCGCGGCCGTAATGAACGCCAGCATCACCGCGAGCGGCGCTGTGACAGGCACACTGCTGACCGCGTGGGCAAAGGACGACACCGACAGCACCGACAACATTCAAGTGTTCGCCCTCAGCGACACAAACCGCGCGTCCCCGCTCGCATCCCTTAATGTGCCCAACACCGTGATCGACGCGACCGACCCGTCGTTCGACGTAGCCTCCGCTCCTTTCGCGTTCAACTTCGGCCCAACGGGGCTGAACCTCGCAGCCGGTACATACGTGATTCGTCGCGACAACTGCTGCCGGATTAGCGGCATTGCCAACGGCGCGCCGTCGGACTTGTCGTCCGAGGCCACGGTTACGTTTGGCTCCGCCAATCGCTCGCCAGTCTTCGCGTCAACGCCTTACGCACGCGTTGCTCGCAGCCAACCGTTCAGCTTCTTCATCAACGGCAGCGACCCAGACGGCGGCTCGGTGTCGTACGCGCTCGTGACCAACACCAATTTTCCTGACTACGGTGCTCCAGCCATTGCCGGTTTGACGCTCAACACGTCCACCGGACAGTTGTCGATGTCGAGCACGAACACCGCAGCCCTGACCGAAGGTGCCACGTACGCCGTGAAAGTTCGCGCCACCGACAGTTCGGGCGCGTTCGCCGACTGGGACGTACTGCTGATCGCGCTGACCACAAGCAACGTTGCGCCAGTGATCGCTACGCCTGCTGGCGGCGCTAGCCAGACCGTTATGGCCGGACAATCCTTGGT
>JAGNQL010000283.1 GCA_017989135.1 Burkholderiales bacterium | reverse complement strand
ACCACGCCGCGTAGGAGAAGCCCACCTGCACCGTCTCCGCGCGCGGCTCTGCGCTCTCGCGAGTCGCGATGAAGTCCGCATTCAGACGCGCAACTTCCGCGACATCCTCACGCGACCACGCCGCAAACGCGGCCGCATAAAGCGGTGCCTCAAAGCGCGCAAATACAAGCGCGAGATGGTCTTCGATCCAGCATTGCGCCGTGGCCGAGTTGTTCACATCACCAGACTCAATCGCCCACTCCAAGCCCTGCGAGTAACTGTACGCACCGACCGGCAGCGCAGGCGACGCGAGTTGCAGCAAGCGCGTGATGGCGACCACTACCTCTCCTCGTTTTTCGGGGCGAGATGATCGTGAATTTTTCCGCAGTGACCCTGGTCGTCGTGCGAGTGGTGAACGTGACTATGACCGTAAGCGCCACTTTCGGGCTGAAATCCGCGCCGCACTTCCGCCACTGTTCCGCCAAGCCCTTCGACCATCGCGCGCAACACATGATCGGGCAGCATGAGCAAGTAACCATCAGACACTTGCAACGGCACGTGTCTGTTGCCAACGTGATACGCAATGCGGGCGAGTTGCGTTGCGTCTGCGGCGCGCACCTCGTGCAGCATTTCGTCCGCTGCGATCACCTCAACGATACGCCCGTCGGCCAGTGCAAGTTTGTCTCCGTGTGAGAGGATCGTGCCAATCTTTAACTGGATACCGAACGCTTCACCGCTTGCCAGCGTCGCACGTAAGCGCGATTTTTCGCGTTGGTCGAACGTGAGCTCTACCGATTCCACGGCTTGAATTTCACGTGGAACTAAGTGGGTCGCAATTTGCATGTTCAAAACAGAAAATAGCGCTGCGCCAAGGGCTGCACTGCGACTGGTTCACAGACGAGCAACTGACCATCGGCGCGCACGTCGTAAGTTTCGGTATCGATCTCCATGTGCGGCATGTACCCGTTGAGAACCATGTGAAGCTTCCGAACTTTGCGCGTGTTTTTCACGGCCACGACATTTTTTTCGAGCCCGTATTTTTTCGCCACGCCCAACTTCTGCGCCGCTTGCGACACGAACGTAATCGAGCTGTATTTCAACGCGCCGCCAAATGCAGCAAACATCGGGCGACCGTGCACAGGTTGCGGCGTTGGGATCGATGCATTGGCGTCGCCCATGAGCGCCCAAGCGATCTGGCCGCCTTTCAAAATCATTGAAGGCTTCACGCCGAAGAACGCCGGCCGCCAGATCACAATGTCGGCCCATTTGCCTTCTTCGAGCGAGCCCACCTCATGCGATATGCCATGTGCAATCGCAGGGTTAATCGTGTACTTCGCCACGTAACGTTTCACACGGAAATTGTCGTTGCGACTCTCGGCCTCTACGTCCGAAGCCCCCGAGCGTTTACCTGAAACATCTGGCGCTAGCCATCCACGTTGCGCTTTCATTTTGTGTGCCGTTTGCCATGTCCGTGTGACGACCTCACCCACGCGCCCCATCGCTTGCGAATCCGACGACATCATCGAGATCGCGCCAAGATCATGCAATATGTCTTCGGCCGCAATCGTCTCGCGACGGATGCGCGATTCGGCGAACGCCAAGTCTTCGGCAATCGCCGGATCAAGGTGATGACACACCATCAGCATGTCGAGATGCTCGTCAATCGTGTTGACGGTGTACGGCATCGTAGGATTCGTTGACGACGGCAAAAAATTGTCGGTGCCAATCACCCGCAGAATGTCGGGCGCATGCCCGCCGCCTGCGCCCTCGGTATGAAACGCGCAGAGCCCACGACCCTTCGTTGCAGCGATCGTGTCCTCAACAAAACCCGATTCGTTCAACGTGTCGGAATGAATCGCAACCTGAACATCGTATTTATCGGCAACAGTTAAGCAGTTATCAATCGCAGCGGGCGTGGTGCCCCAATCTTCATGCAATTTCAAACCAATCGCGCCGGCCTCAATCTGCTCGGCAATCGGACCAGGACGACTAATGTTGCCCTTGCCGGTAAAGCCTAAATTCATAGGAAAAGCTTCGGCCGCGCGCAGCATTTCGCGCATGTGGAACACGCCGGGGGTGACTGTTGTGGCGCTTGTTCCCGCGGCAGGGCCGGTGCCGCCGCCCAGCATTGTGGTGACACCACTTGATAGCGCTTCTTCAATTTGCTGCGGGCAGATGAAGTGAATATGTGAATCGATGCCGCCGGCGGTAACGAGCATGCCCTCGCCCGCGATCACTTCGGTGGCACCGCCAATTGGCACAGTCACATTCGGCTGCACGTCCGGATTGCCGCCCTTTCCGATCTTCCAAACGCGACCATTCTTCAAACCAATGTCTGCTTTGAAAATCCCGAGCTTGGCGTCGACGATGAGCGCATTGGTGATGATCGTGTCGGCGACTTTGGCCGCGGGTAACTGAGATTGGCCCATGCCATCGCGAATCACCTTTCCGCCGCCGAATTTGACTTCTTCGCCGTACGTCGTCAAGTCGCGCTCAACCTCAATGAATAAATTCGTGTCCGCCAAACGCACGCGATCCCCAGTCGTCGGACCAAACATTTCAGCGTAGGCGCGCCGTGAGAGCGTGGTCATCGTTTGGCTCCTTTGACCTTGGCGGCAATCTTGCTCACGGGCTTTTTGGATACGGGCTTTGCAGTTTTCGCTGTGGTTGCAACGGCACGCGTGACTGGCTTCTTCGCGAGTGCGCCCATCACTTTCCCTTGAAAGCCAAACACAACACGGTCGCCAGCAAGCTCGACGAGCTCAATGGTTCGCGACTGGCCCGGCTCAAAGCGAACCGCCGTTCCCGCCGCGATATTGAGTCGCATGCCACGCGCAATTTTTCGATCAAATTGAAGTGCGTTGTTGGTTTCAAAGAAATGGTAATGCGACCCGACTTGTATCGGACGGTCGCCACTGTTCGATACCGCGAGCGTTTGCGTTTTTCGCTTTGCGTTCAGTTCTATCTCGCCATCGAGTGTGAGGATTTCACCGGGAATCATGTTCGCCTCGCGAGGTGCTTATTGAATCGGATTGTGCACAGTGACGAGCTTGGTGCCGTCAGGAAATGTCGCCTCGACTTGAATGTCAGGGATCATTTCCGGCACGCCTTCCATCACGTCCCCGCGCGTCAGAATCGTGGTGCCGAAGCTCATAAGTTCAGCCACTGTCCGGCCGTCGCGCGCGCCCTCAAGCACCGCAGCGCCAATTAGCGCAACAGCTTCAGGATAGTTGAGCTTCAGACCGCGCGCCTTGCGGCGCTCAGCGACGAGC
>JAGNQL010000282.1 GCA_017989135.1 Burkholderiales bacterium | reverse complement strand
TCGCAGATTGCGCATGCCAAGGTGACCGTCGACCGAGCGCTTGAGTCGATGGTCGATGGCTTCTTACTGCTCGATTCCGACGGTCGCGTCGTGACCTGGAACCCACGATTTCTTGAGTTTCATCCATGGTTGACCGAGACCATACAGAAAGATGAGCGCTACGTTGACGTTGTTGAGCGCGCGGGCGGAGGACCAGTGTTTCCGTTGCCACTCACCGCTAAAGGCGGGTTCATTGGACAAGCGGCGGTCGATGGTAGTGACGTGTCATCTGAGACTGAGCAGCCCTTTCCTGACGGCCGCATTGTTCGAATTTCCGAGCGCGCCACCCCAGACGGTGGCCGAGTTTCTACATTCACCGACATCACTGAGAGCAAGACGCAGCAATACGAGCTATCTGCCAGCAAATCAGAACTGCAGGCCACACTAGACGCAATTCCCGATCTGCTCTACGAAGTGGGATTAGATGGTCGCTACTACAGCTATCACTCGCCGCGAACAGAGCTTAGCGCAGCGCATCGCGATGAAGCCCTCGGCAAACGAGTGACTGACGTACTACCCAAAGCGGCTGCAGAGGTCGTCATGTCCGCGCTAGTTGAGGCCAACGCTGCGCGCATGTCATTCGGCAAACAGTTCGAACTGGTACTTCCGACGGGTAACCGTTGGTTCGAACTTTCTGTGTGCCGCAAAGCAACCATGACCGATGATCAGCCGGTCTTCATCGTCATCTCCCGTGAAATTACGGCCACACGAACTGCCGCTGCTGAAATTGAAGCGCTGGCCTTTTATGATCCGCTTACGAATTTGCCCAATCGTCGCCTGTTGATGGATCGCTTGAAACAATCGATCTCGTCGAGTGCGTTTAGCGGCCGCCCCGCAGTGCTGATGTTCATCGATTTGGATCACTTCAAAACGCTCAATGACTCGATGCGGCATGAAGTGGGTGACAAGCTTTTAAGGCAAGCGGCAGCGCGCCTGCTGACGACAGTGAAGCGCGGCGACACCGTGGCACGCTTGGGTGGTGATGAATTCGTTGTTTTGCTTGAAAACGTCGGTACTGATGTTGCCGACGCGCACGACAGTGCCGCAGTCACTGCGGAAAGCATTCGGTCGCTGTTAAGCAAGCCCTATGCGCTTGACACGCTGGAATACGCATGTACCGCGAGCCTAGGGATTACGCTCATTCTGGGAGACGGAAGCTCTGCCGACGAAATGTTGAAACAAGCGGATATTGCAATGTATCAAGCCAAAGCATCTGGGCGCAATGCCTTCCGCTTTTACAGCGCTCACATGCAGCACGCGATTCAGTCGCGGGCGTTGCTGGAGCAAGAGTTGCACGTGGCGGCGGGTCTAAACCAATTTGCGTTGTATTACCAGCAGCAAGTCGATAGCAATGATGCGGTGGTGGGTGCCGAGGCGCTGATCCGCTGGAACCATCCAACTCGCGGCCCGGTGCAACCGGATCAATTCATTCCGTTCGCGGAAGAGACGGGCCTGATCGCCGAAATTGGCGCATGGGTACTAGAGAATGCCTGCGCGCAGCTAAATCGCTGGGCTAGCGATCGGAACACGGCGCACTTAACCTTGTCGCTCAATGTGAGCGCGCATCAATTTAAACAGGCAACATTCGTTGCTACAGTGCGACAAGCGATGCACCGCCATGGCGTCAACCCTGCACGCCTGATGCTCGAAATCACTGAGACCGTGATGCTCGATAACGTCGATGCGTCCATTAGCAAAATGGACGCGCTGGTTCGCTCTGGCGTGCGCTTCGCGTTAGACGATTTTGGAACGGGGCATTCGTCGCTGTCGTACCTAACCCGGCTCCCAATTTCGCAGCTCAAAATCGCGCAGCCGTTCATCGACAACATCGGTACGAACGCGTCGGACGCCGTCGTGATCCAAACCATCGTCGGTATGGCAAAAAACCTAGGTCTTGAAGTGATCGCGGAGGGCGTTGAGACTCAGGCGCAACGCGAATATCTGGCGGCGCAAGGCTGTCAGCTATGTCAGGGGTTTTTGTTTAGCCGACCGCTACCAGCAGTGGAGTTTCACGCATCGCTCGCCTCAAAAGCGCAGCTGACGTAACGGATTTACCCGACCGCCACTTCCGCGAGCGCCGAATCAAATGCCGCTTTGTCGGAAAGCGTCAAACACTTTACGTCTGGCGCGATGCGCTTAACCATCCCCGCGAGTACCTTGCCAGGCCCGCATTCCACGATGTGCGTCACGCCCTGCTCGGCCATTTTGTTAATCGTTTCGATCCAACGCACAGGCCTGAATAGCTGATCGGCGAGTACCGCACGAATCGCTGCCGCGTCTCCTGCGACGTCAACCGTTGCGTTGTGAATCACTGCGATGTTGGGTGCAGCGAAGGCGGTATTGTTGAGGGCGTGCGCCAGCGCAGCAGCAGCCGGACGCATCAGTTCGCAGTGGCTTGGCACGCTCATCGGCAGGAGCAGCGCGCGCTTGGCGCCCGCCTCCTTCGCCAACACGATTGCGCGCTCCACAGCGGTCTTGTGCCCACCAATGACGATTTGACCCGGAGCGTTCAAATTGCAACATGCGACGACCTCACCTTGGCTCGCCTTTTCGCAGACTTCAGCCAGCGGCCCTGGCTCGATGCCGAGCACCGCCGCCATGCCGCCCACGCCCGCGGGCACCGCGTCCTGCATCGCTTGCGAGCGCGCCTTGACGAGCTTCATCGCCGCGTCAAAGTTCAACACGCCAGCAGCAACCAACGCTGCGTACTCGCCAAGACTGTGCCCTGCCACCATTGACGGCATCGGCCCGCCCGCAGCGACCCACGCATTCCACACCGCCACATCAGCGGCCAGCATCGCCGGCTGCGTCGTAGTCGTTACAGCAAGCTCTTCTGCCGGACCGTTCGTGATGAGCGCGGTCAGCGACGAACCGAGCGCTGCGTCCGCCGCAGCCATCGTTTCGTCAATTTGCGCAAGGCCTGCATAGCCCGCCATCATGCCCACAGACTGCGAACCTTGTCCCGGAAATACAAATGCCAGTTTCATATCAGCTTTCTTGCGCTATCGACCAGCAGGTGGTCGTTACAGCAATAATTTTCATATAGTCGACTAACGTGCTTTTCTCGCTGAAACGACCGCTGGTCAGTCGCTAGAGCCATAAAGCCATATCCTTGCCCGACGCATTCCTAGACTAACAACTGGGTGCAATGAGATTGCACCCTACGTTCGGCACACTCACCAACGAAGCAGCGCACTGCCCCACGTGAATCCGCCAC
>JAGNQL010000281.1 GCA_017989135.1 Burkholderiales bacterium | reverse complement strand
CGATATTGCTTCGTCCAGCGCGCGATCTGGCGCGCGAGATAACCCTCGTGTTTGCCGTAATCCGACAAGCCCGCCGCTACAAAATCGACCTGATGTAGCGCCGCCATCACGCGGTTCATTTCGTCGAATATTTCCGCGCGCCGGGCCGGCGTCATGCCCGGAAGCTGCGGCTCCCAGAACACACGGCCGTCCACAAAATCCATCACGTAAAACGCGCGCCCGATGACCGATTCGTCCTCGCACAGGGCATGCATCGCGGCCACCGGCACGGACGTACCCGCGAGGCCCCGCATCACACGAAATTCTCGTTCGATAGCGTGCGCCGAAGGCAACAATTTTGCTGCGGGGCCAGGCTTGGCGCGCATCACATAGGTTTTGCTGGGCGTGATGAGTTTGAACGTCGGGTTAGATTGTCCGCCCTTGAATTGCTCGACCGTCAGAGGTCCAGCGAAGCCTGCGACGTGTACACGTAGATATGCCTCGAGCGCAGCCACATCAAAGCGATGCTGCTCTGCGACTTCTTTGGTACCTGTAAACAACTCTGTTCGACTTACGTTTTCAGTCACGCCCTATGTCCTCCCGTTGACCGTTGAAACGATCAATCCATCAATGCTATTGCAGTGACGACGCGGACAGCGTTTCAATCGTGATTTATTGATCGTAACCCGGAAAGCGACGATCAAGCCGTCGTAACAAGGCGGGCCACATCAGCATGCCGCCCTGACCGCGCGTCACCTGTTTGGATTGGGCCGTTGCCCCGTCGACGATGCGCTGCGGAATGTGAACCAAATCGCCGCCCGCTTGCGCGCGGACTTGAATCATGCAAGCCGCCTCAAAGACGTACATCAACTGGAACGCGTCCGCGATGGTCGGCGCGACGGTTAACAGTCCGTGATTGCGCAGCATCAAAAAGTTCTTGTTGCCGAGGTCAGCAACGAGGCGAGGTTTCTCGTCATCGAGCAGCGCCACGCCTTCGTAGTCGTGGTATGCAAGGCTCGCCAATACAAAAATGGATTGTTGCGAAATCGGCAACACGCCGCTCTTTTGTGCGCTCACGGCCACGCCGTTGATGCTATGCACATGCAGGACACACGTTGCGTTGTCACGCGCGGCATGCACAGCACTGTGAATCACAAACCCGGCTGGATTGATCGGGTGCGGATTGTCGTCAAGTTTGTTGCCTTGCAGATCAATCTTCACGAGCGAAGACGCCGTGATTTCTTCAAACATGAAGCCATACGGATTGATCAGAAACTGGTGATCAGTGCCCGGAATTTTCGCAGTGATGTGCGTAAAAATCAGATCGTCCCAACCCATCATCGCCACCGCGCGGTAGCACGCAGCCAGATCTACGCGCGTTTGCCACTCTTCGGCGGAGACGCTTGCTTTCACCTGTGCCGGATTCCAACCAGTCATCTTGGCCCCTTTAGTGGCTCTTAAGCGCTCAAACTACCAATATAGGCGCGAACGATCTCATCAAAATTTGCGTCTGCGGTCATGCCTAACGATTTTCCGCGTTCAGCGGAGAATGCCTGTGGCCATGACGAAACCAATCGATCAATCACGGGATCGAGTTGCCAGGTTACGCGTGCCGCCACGCTGTCACCGGCCACGCGGCGCAGGCTTTCCATCATCTCACGTACCGACACCGTGATGCCCGGCACGCTCACGCTACGTGTGTTCGACAATGCGCTTGCGCTCGCTTCGTGGCCCATCAAAATGTTTTCAATCACACGCGGCGGGCTTTGCACCCACATCTTGGTTTCGGGTGCCGTCGGACAGATCGCATCAACGCCCGCAAGCGGCTCGCGGATGATGCCGCTGGCGAAACTTGAGGCCGCTTTGTTCGGTTTGCCCGGACGCACCGTCACGGTGGGCAATCGCAGCGACCGGCCGTCAATGAGACCGCGCCGTGACATGTCTGACACCAGCAGTTCGCCCATCGCTTTTTGTGCGCCGTACGAACCTTGCGGCGTGAGAATCTGATCGTCAGGCAATACGGCGGGCAGCGCTCCGCCGAAAACCGCGATGGAGCTGGTGAAGACAAATTTTGGCGGTGTAGGTAGCGTCCGCGTTAGCTCCAGGAGGGTTCGTGTCGCGTCAACGTTCACGCGCATACCGATATCAAAATCCGCTTCAGCTTGACCGCTCACCACAGCGGCTAGATGAAAAATGCTGCGTGTGTCTGGGGTGAGCGCTTTGGCGAGCACCGCGCGGTCGGCAATGTCGCCAACCACCTGCGAAACCCGTGGATCGGCAAGCCACGACTCGCCAGTCGCGGGGGCCATATCGACCAACACAAGCTCGCTCACGGGCTGCGGCTGCCCCGCCGAATCCGAAAGCACTCCGCGCTGCAAAATCTTAGCGGCAAGCAACTTGCCCAGAAACCCGGCTCCGCCGGTGATAACAACGCGCATGATGTGACCTTGAGGTAGGGCGGATCGCGGGGGCGTTCCGTGTGTCGATTCTAGAATCACTAGATGTCAGACTCCCATGAACATCTCATACGCATAGCGGACGCGCTTGCAGAGCACGGTTGTTACGTAGGCCGATCGATTTTCGATGACGCGCTCACACGTTTGCTAGCGTTGCGTGCGCGCGCCCTAGCAGATGGCGGTCTGTTGCAAGCCGCGAAAGTGGGGCGTGCTGCTTATGCTCAACACAGCACAGCGCTGCGCAGCGACGACACGCTTTGGTTGGACGAGGCGCCTGTCGACGAGGCGGAGCGCGCGGCACTTGCGCGCATCCATCTACTTCGCGCAACACTGAATCAAGCACTGTTTGTCGGCGCGCAAACAGCAGAAGTGCATTTCGCGCGTTATGCCCCCGGGGCTTTTTATAAGACGCATGTAGATCGCTTTCGCGACGACGACGTGCGCGTGATTTCGTTAGTGTTTTACTTAAACGAGGCGTGGCCAAAGGACGCCGGCGGCGAGCTGGTGTTGTACGGCGCCGACGGCGGCGGCGTGGTCGAGGCAAGCGTATCGCCACAGGCGGGGACGATGGCTTGCTTTTTAAGTGATCGATTCCCGCATGAAGTGTTGCCCGCAACCCGTGAACGTTTCTCGCTTACGGGTTGGCTTCGCCGCGCACCTGCCAGCATGTGACGCGGTATTTTTGTAGGAAGATTGATGAGAGTTTTGATTCAACGTGTCGCATCTGCGATGGTCACGGTCGACGGCAAGATTACGGGCGAAATTGGCGCAGGATTGTTGTTGCTCGTTGGCGTTACACACGCTGACACCGAGGCCACCGAAGAAC
>JAGNQL010000280.1 GCA_017989135.1 Burkholderiales bacterium | reverse complement strand
CATACAAAGCGCTCGCGTTGATCACCCTCGGGGATCCGCAGCGCGATATCAGCGCTGCCGCAGGTCGAGCAAAACTTCAAACAGCCCCCTCGTCACTGGTCGGCAGCTTGATGAAATGATCGCGGTAATGCTTAAGCTCATCAATACTTTCGTACACATCGGCCAGCGCCGTGTGCCGCGTTTTCTTCTGGAAGCTCTTCTTCACCGCAGGCGCCCAGCGCGCGGCCAGTTCCTTGAGCGTACTCACGTCGAGATTGCGATAGTGAAAATACGCCTCAAATTTCGGCATGTAGCGCACCATAAAACGGCGATCTTGATGCACGCTGTTGCCACACAATGGGCTCACGCCTTTGGGCACATGGTGCGCCAGAAACTCAATCATTTGCGCGGAAGCTTCGTCTTCGGTCATCGTCGAGGCTTTCACCTTGTCGATCAAGCCCGAACGGCCGTGCGTGTTTTTATTCCATTCGTCCATCGCCTCGAGCACCGCGTCGCTCTGATGAATCACCAACACCGGCCCCTCGGCGACGGTGTTCAGATCTTTGTCGGTAATGACTACGGCCACTTCCAAGACCCGACAAACCTCGGGGTCAAGCCCGGACATTTCCATATCGAGCCAAACGAGGTGATTTTGATTTTGCGACATTTTTTTGGGGGTGAACGTGAGCGGTGAACAGTGAGCGGCGAGCAGTAGCTGCCGCGATTTCGCCAAAATCGTCAACAATTAGGCTAATCCGATTTTCCCACAGCGCATGCCTACCGAGACCGTCGTCAATCCCTCTTCGTTCGCCACCACCTTCGCCACGATCATGATGGCAGCGATGCTGCTGCATTATTTCGTTGAACGCTGGCTGCTAAATCGGCATCTGAATTGCGTCGCCTCATGGCGAGACGAAGTTCCGGCGCCGTTTGCCGAGCGCATCGAGCTGTCGGACCACCAGCGCGCCGCCGATTACACGCTTGCCAAAGGCAAGCTCGGCAAGGTCGAGGCCGCGGTTGGGTTGATTGTGTCGGCGCTAATTTTGTTTGGCGGCCTCAGTCGGATGTGGAACTTCACCGCTCCACTCGCCGATATGCCCGTGCTGCGCGAAGTCGCACTCGTCGCCCTGCTCTCTGTCGTCACTGGCGTGATTTCGATTCCGTTTAGCTACTTCAGCACCTTCAACATCGAAGAAAAATTTGGGTTTAACAAGACAACCCGTGCGACCTTCTGGGCGGATCTCGTCAAGGGCACGCTGCTCTCCGCGGCGCTCATGCTCCCGCTCGCAGCACTGGTGTTCTGGCTCATGCGGTCGGCTGGGCCGCTTTGGTGGGTGTATGCGTGGCTGGTGTTCATCGGATTTCAACTGCTGATGCTCGCGCTGTACCCGACCTTCATCGCGCCGCTGTTCAACAAGTTCACGCCGTTGCAGGAAGGCGAGACAAAAACGGCCATCGAAGGACTGCTCCAGCGAACCGATTTCGCGAGCGACGGATTGTTCGTGATGGACGGCTCAAAGCGCTCCGCGCATGGAAACGCCTATTTCACCGGCTTCGGCAAGGCCAAACGCATCGTCTTTTTCGACACACTGCTCGAACGATTGACCAACAACGAAATCGTCGCCGTGCTAGCTCATGAGCTCGGCCACTTCAAGCGCAAGCACATTGTTAAGCGCATCGCCTTCATGGCCATCGCGAGCCTCGCGTTTCTCGGCGCGGTCGCATGGGTGCTGCCACAACCGTGGTTCTACACCGCCTTCAGCTTCGCGGGTGACACGGGCAAAAATTCTCCAGGCGTGGCGCTGGTGCTCTTTGCAATGGTGCTGCCGTCGCTCTTGTTTTGGCTCACTCCCATTGCGTCGGCGTATTCACGCAAACACGAATTCGAAGCCGATGCGTACGCGGCAAGCGTCGCGAGCCGCGACGATCTTGTGACGGCGCTGACGAAGCTCTACAAAGACAACGCCAACACACTCACGCCGGACCCGATCTACTCCGCGTATCACCACTCGCACCCGCCGGCGATGATTCGCATTGCGCACTTACAGGCGCAATAGCGATGTTGGTCAATCTACAAACGCTCTCCCAATTGCCCGCCGAACCACAACACGGCAACGCGGCATTCACGCCAGAGCAAATTGAATCGCATCTGCGCGCACTGCCCGGCTGGCAATATGTCGACGCGCAAGTTAGCAAACGATTCACATTCAAAAATTACTACGAGACGATGGCGTTTGTGAACGTCGTCGCCGCCATCGCACACGCGACCGACCATCACCCCGACCTTGCCGTGCGCTATGGGCATGTGGATGTCGCGTTCAACACGCACGACGTTGAAAACGGCAAAGGCGGCATTTCGCTAAACGATTTCATCTGTGCCGCTCGCATCGAAGTCGCTCGTTCTCTCACCTGAACTCGTAAAACGGAAACCCGCATGCAGCAAGGCCTAGTGATCGAAACGCAGCGTCGCCATTCGGTGGTGCAACTCACCGACGGTTCGCGCATCACCTGCATCAGCAAAGGGCGCGGCATTCAGCTAGCGTGCGGCGATCAGGTCAGCCTTTCAACGTCAAGCGACAAAGAAGGCATCATCGAATCGGTCGGCGAGCGAACCTCTCTCTTCTACCGCGCCGATTCGTTCAAAGAAAAATTGGTCGCCGCAAACGTAACGCAGGTGGCCTGCATCGTTGCGCCGCTGCCGGTCTACGCCGACGAGCTCCTCAATCGTTGGCTCGTCTGCGCCGAAGCCAGCAACGTCAAAGCCATCATCGGATTAAACAAAGTCGATCTCGTCGAAGCCGCCGCCACGGCCAACGCACTCGCGCGCTACAAGGACATGGGCTACGAAGTCATCCCATTCTCAGCCAAATTCAACGATGCGCCAATGCGTGAACGCTTGATGGGCGAGCGCTCGGTGCTCATCGGCCAATCCGGTATGGGTAAAAGCAAATTGCTCAATGCACTCGTGGGCTCAGAAGCTCAGCGGACCAACGAAATTTCAATGGCGCTGGGCTCGGGCAAACACACCACCACGTTTACGCGCCTCTTCACGCTTGGCGAGGACAACCAGACCTGGGTCATCGATTCGCCCGGCATGCAAGTATTTGGTTTGGCGCACTACTCGCGCCTGCAAATTCAGCAAGCCTTCCCCGAATTTAGAGACGCCATCGGCAACTGCCGCTTCCGCGACTGCAAGCACCTACACGAACCCAACTGCGCGCTGCGCGAACTCATCGCGGCAGGCAAGGCCACAGAAGAGCGACTAACCTACCTGCGCAAGTTC
>JAGNQL010000279.1 GCA_017989135.1 Burkholderiales bacterium | reverse complement strand
CCATCGCTCCCGGCGCGGCAGATAGCGTCAACCCGGCGGCGCGCGCCGAATCGGCGCGCTGAGCCTTCCGCGCCCACGCGCAACTTTCCTCGTACACGGTCAATTGTTCCGGCTCATCATCGATGCGTGAGCATTGATTAGCAGCTGACAGCAAATTTGCCCACCCAGCCCCGGCACAGCTTTGCCTTGTGCGTCCGGCCGGTACAGGCGTGGACACACGCGACCGCTACGGCAAACAAGCCACGCCGTGCGTCGTCTCAATCCACGTCAAGATTTGCTGCGCGTCACGCACGTTCGGATGTGCGGCGTTTGTCGCGCCATTGGTCAACGCAGTTCCCGCAAGCCCCAGCATCGCACGGATCAAAAGCAAACCATCCGTCATCGCCAACGACTGTCCATCACCGTCCGCGTCCAATGTGCCCGCTTGCATGAGCGCGCCAAGATACGTTTCGATCTCCGCGTTGGTGCGAGTCGGGCTCGCGCCGACGGCGCTGGTTGTTAACGCGTCACCGCGGTAACCGAGGAGGTAGCGGGTGATGAGTAGCGCGTCGGTGGCGGGGTCGATGGTTGCGTTGGCGTCGAGATTCAGCGCACAGGTTAGTGGGTTGTAGGGGCCGCCTCTTAGGCGAATGACGCAAAAGTCTCTAATGGTGCCCGATTCGATTTCACAGCTGCCGACACTGACAATCTTCTGATCCGCCTGCGTTCGCAACGCCGATCCGACGGCGATGAAGCTTGAAAATCTCGCGCTACCATTGGTGCCGAAACTAGTGTCTAGTTTGCCGTCCGCTAGGAGGCGCTTGGCGCACAACCTACTTTGATACTCGTCATAGCAAGAGCCATTCGCAACAATCAGTCCATTTCCATCGATCGTTGCGCTACCTAGTTGCTCTGAGTAGTAATGAAGGGCGTTCGCTTGTGGCGCAACGATGACGCTGCCTGCTGTCCCAAACGTCACGTCGATAGCGCCATTGTTCAGGAATTTGCTCAAACAAAACCGCGGCCCGCCGCCGTCAGACGACGTCATACAGGTTCCAGAGACGACAATTTTTTCACCAGCGGCAAACAAAACGCGCGCAACTCTCGGCTCCGATCCGACAGCAAACAGCACTTTGCCGTTTGTTCCGAACGTCACATCAAATGTGCCCGCTTCTGTCAAACGAAGGAGACAAAACTTAACAACTGGATTGTTGGGTGGGTTATCGTAACAAGTCCCCGCCAATACGACTCGGCCCGCCGAATCGACAACCGCGCTTGCGGGAACGTCGTAACCGATGCCTCCGGCGAACAGTGTTTGCCCCGCGGTACCGAAGGATGCGTCAAGCGTGCCGTCGGTCAAAAATTGAGCTACGCAAAAGTTCGTTACCGGAGACTCCAACTGACAACTTCCAAGTGCGACTATCCTGCCATCGGCTCGTATCGCAAGGTCAATGATCGCGCTCGTTGCGGCTCCTTGGGCGGGGCTACCAAAACGCGCTGTGGCAACACCATTGAGTCCGAATGTCGAATCCAAACTTCCGTCAGTCAGGTACCGTACGAGGCAAAAGACGCTGTAATTTGAATCGGGGCGTGCTCCGACGCACCCGCCGCCTACGACAATTTTTCCGTCGCCCTGTATCTGCGTTCGACTTGCACCCGCCAAATGTTGTCCGACTAGTGTTAATACTCTGCCCGCGTCGCCAAAAGACGTGTCGATTGAGCCGTCGCCGTGGAGTCGCGCTATGCAAAACTCCGCACCGACGTTCGGCTGATTACAGATGCCGGCTACGAGTATTTTTCCGTTCGACAGCACGTGCACGTCATAGGGGAGGGCTTCAAGCCCAGCGAACGGCACGACCACGTGACCTGACTCCCCAAATGACGGATCCGCCTGACCTGACACCGCGAATGTTCGCGCGCTAAAGAGCGACACTAGAAAACCGATAAGCACGATACGTAGTAGCGAAACTAAAGCAGCACGGAGCATTGAATATTTCGTTGATCTGGCCATCCGCTACGTGTCGTTGTTTAAACGAAGGCAGTCTACGGGCGTGTTCGAATTCGGTCAACAGCGTCGCCAAAAACGTGCCCCGCGCGCCAGATTTATCTTGGGTTTCGCGACGCCACTAACGATCGTCGACTTTGACATACGAAATTATGGAAGCACCGCCAAGTCGCACTTCCGAAGTATTTTCACTCAAAGCTGTTCCCGTTTTGCACGCGCAGCGTCATTCTCGCCTAGCGGGAATCCAGAATGGAGGCGTGGTTAGCAATGCGTGACGCTACGCGCGAGTTACGAGCTGGATCCCCGCTGCGCGAGGATGACGGCGAGAGGATGACGGCGAGAGGGGGACGAGCTCAGTGCGAACGAAAATTTGGCCCCGGCCGCGGTTCCCAAAAAAAAAGCCCACCAAACGGTGGGCTTTTTCACGATCAAGCCGTAACGCCGAAGCGCCACAGCGACGTACCGATTTACTTCAACAGTGCCTTGAGCAGTTTGCCCATTTCAGCTGGGTTTCGGGTGATCTTGAAGCCGCACTCTTCCATGATGGCGAGCTTGGCGTCAGCCGTGTCTGCGCCGCCGGAGATGAGGGCGCCTGCGTGGCCCATGCGTTTGCCTGGTGGGGCGGTCACGCCTGCGATGAAGCCGACCACTGGCTTCTTCATGTTGGCTTTCACCCACATCGCGGCTTCGGCTTCGTCGGGTCCGCCAATTTCGCCGATCATGATGACGGCGTCGGTGTCAGGATCGTCGTTGAACAGACGCATGATGTCGATGTGCTTCAACCCGTTGATCGGGTCGCCGCCGATGCCGACAGCGCTCGATTGGCCGAGGCCGAGTTCGGTGAGCTGGCCCACGGCTTCATAGGTCAAGGTGCCTGAGCGGCTGACGACGCCGATGCGGCCTTTCTTGTGAATGTGGCCCGGCATGATGCCGATTTTGATTTCTTCCGGCGTGATGAGGCCGGGGCAGTTCGGCCCGAGCAACAGCGTTTTTTTGCCTTGCATTTTGTAGCGCGTTTTCAGCATGTCGAGAACTGGAATGCCCTCGGTGATGCAGACGACGAGATCGAGTTCGGCTTCTACAGCCTCGTCAATCGCCGCGGCCGCGCCTGACGGCGGCACGTAGATCACGCTGACCGTTGCGCCGGTCTGTGCTTTGGCTTCTTTGACACTCGAGTAGATCGGGATGCCTTCGAAGTTTTCGCCGGCTTTCTTTGGGTTCACGCCTGCGACAAACGCGTTCTTGCCGTTCGCGTACGCGGCACAGCCGTGCGTATGGAACTGGCCCGTTTTGCCG
>JAGNQL010000278.1 GCA_017989135.1 Burkholderiales bacterium | reverse complement strand
GTTCTTTAGTGCCGCGCGACGCTCACGATGCGTGAGCGTCGCGCGGCACTAAAGAACCGTCTTCGACGGCGTGGCATGTTTGCGCTGCCAAGCATGTTTACGTTGGGGTGCCTGTTCTTCGGGTTCTTCGGCATAGTGCAAGCGATGAACCTGCGTTTCGACTACGCAGCGATGTCGATTTTCGTCGCGATGGTGATGGATAGCCTTGATGGCCGCGTGGCACGCATGACCAATACGCAAACAGCCTTTGGCGCGGAGCTCGATTCGATTGCAGACATGGTGAGCTTTGGAGCGGCACCCGCGCTGATCGTGTACGAATGGGCGCTCAAATCCCTGCCTAGCCCGCGCATCGCGTTGGCCGCCGCCTTCATTTACGCCGCGTGCGCAGCGCTTCGATTGGCGCGATTTAACGTGCAGATCGGCACGATCGACAAGCGTTTCTTCAACGGACTGCCTAGTCCTGCGGCCGCTGCCGTATTGGCGGGTTTCGTTCTCTTGATTGATGATTTGAATATCGATGGCGCCAGCGTTGCGTGGTGGGCATTCGCGGTGACCTTGGTCGCGGGGATATCGATGGTTACCACTGCGAAGTTTTTCAGCTTCAAATCCATGGGTCGACGCGCCATCTCCTTTACCGCGATCGCCATGCTTGCCGTAGGTTTCGGCGTTCTGTTGATGCATCCACCCACTGTCATCTTTGCGGTATTTGTGACGTATCTCGCGTCTGGATATGCGGTCTGGGTGTGGCACGCCTTGAGCAAACGCCCCATAACGCCAGTCGCAATAGCGGCTGTCAACGACGAACAGCCGAACAAATAGTTTCCATCTGCGTCTCGCTCACGAAGCGGCTGAGCGCCGTTTCAATCCACTTTGATCGAAAGTCTTCAATGCAACGACATGCATGTTTCCTTCGTAGATCAATTCGCTTGACGGCGGCGTCCGCACTGTTCGGCACCGTTATCGTTGCGCAGAGTGCGCTCGCGGAAGAGGCGATTTCGGAACAGTTGTTTGTGTCTGGTTCGGGTGCGAGCAATGAAGCGAACATGGCGCCGGAGCCATTAATTTCTTTTGAGGCGACCACCTCGGTGCCCGCGACGGATGCTCAGCCGTTTCGGGAATTTTTAGTGGCTGCAAATGTGCCGGTCGTAGTTTCTCCAGTGACCGAGGCAACGATCGACAATGCGGCGCGCAGGAAGCGATGTCAGGAATTTTTTCGCCTGCCGTTTGGACCGATCGAGCAGTGCCGCACCGCAATCGTCGGTAGCGCGATGGGCGCGGTTCTAGCCACTGGCGCGTTTCAGTGGTGGAAGCGCGGTTTCAATTCGCAGATTACGCGCATCAACGAGGGCGGCTTCGGTCGCGAAACCTACACCGGCGGCGTCGATAAACTCAGCCATGCCTACACGTTCTACATCGGGACTCGTCTCGTCAGTGACGCATTGCAATGGGGCGGCTACTCGAAGACTGAATCCGTTGTCACGTCGGCGGTCGCGAACGCGGCCACTGCTTATTTGATCGAATTGTTCGACGGCTACTCGAAGAAGACGTACGGCTTTAGCCGTGAGGACCTGGTGGCTGACGCCGTTGGCATCGTGATGGGCAGCGCGGTTGCCGCGTTCCCGGACATCGACCGAAAGTTTGCGTATCGCATGCGCTACGTACCGAAAGGCGCAGGCGGCAGTGCGAACTTCATCGACAGCTACGAGGGACAAACCTACTTCCTCACGGCGCGCTTGAGCGGTTTTGCCGACATGTCGCCGAAGAATCCTCTGCGCTACCTTGAGCTTGTGTTTGGCTATCGTGGCACCGGTTTCAAGCCACGTGAAGGCATCCCCGGCGTCGACTACGCGCGTCACGAGCGCCGGACTTACTACGGTATCGGCCTCAATGTCGAAGAAATCTTGCGCGGGACGATCTTCAAAGACAACGCCAAGCCCACCCGCGTGCAGGCGATTACCGAGGGCGTGTTGACCTACGTGCAGCTCCCAGGTACTGTGTTTGCGAAGACACACGCGTTCTAGCCCGTTGTGCTGCGGCCTCGCAAGGGCTTGAAAGCTGCGCGCGACTGCGCTATAGTGCGGGGATGCAATCGCATATTCAGCAATCCGCCAACACAGCCTTCGCACGCTTGAGCATTATTTGCTCGCTGCTGCTGTCGTCGCTCGGCCTGCTGTCGCTGCTGCGCCCCCAGCGCAAATAAATTTCCCCCACTCCCCTCCGTTGCGCCACGTCTGAACCCTGAATACCGGGAGACGAGGCCGCATTTCCGTATCCCCATTCCTTTGCTTACGATCTAGAGCCTCATCATGCCAATGTTGAAACAACCCAGCCAAAAGTACGCCGCGTTCAAACCGGTATCTTTGCCCGACCGCACGTGGCCCAACAAAACCATCACCAAGCCGCCCGTGTGGCTGGCCACCGACTTGCGCGACGGAAATCAGGCGCTGATCGAGCCAATGGACGTTGAGCGCAAGAAGAAAATGTTTGCGCTGAACGTGAGCGTGGGCATCAAAGAGATCGAAGTCGGATTTCCATCCGCATCACAGACGGACTTTGACTTTGTCCGCCACTTGATCGAAGACAAAAAGATTCCGGACGACGTGTGGATTCAGGTACTTTCGCCGTCGCGCGAGCAGTTCATCGAGCGCACATTTGAGTCGCTCAAAGGCGCGAAGCGCGCGATTTTCCACCTGTACCACGCTGTCGCGCCGGTCATGCGCAACGTTGTCTTCGGTATGTCGCAAGACCAAATCGTGAATGAACTCACGATTCCGCACGTGAAGCAGGTGCGCGAGCTGATGAAGAAGTATCCAGAGACCGAGTGGCGTTTCGAGTTTTCGCCAGAAATGTTCTCCAACACCGAGCTTGAATTCTCTAAGCGTGTGGTTGATACCGTCGTTAACGTTTACGGCGCGACGCCGCAGAACAAAATTATCATCAACTTGCCGACCACCGTCGAGAACGCGACGCCCAATTGCTACGCCGATCAAATCGAATGGATGCATCGAAACGTTGCCAAGCGCGACTGCATCTTGATCTCGCTGCATCCGCATAACGACCGCGGTACGGGAACGGCCGCAGCGGAGTTGGGCTTGATGGCGGGCGCTGATCGCGTCGAAGGTTGTTTGTTCGGTAGCGGCGAGCGCACGGGCAACGTCGACATCGTGAACCTCGCGCTCAACATGTACTCGCAAGGCGTGCACCCGAATCTTGATTTCAGCGACATCGACGAAGTCAAGAAGACGGTTGAATACTGTAATCAGCTTCCGGTGCCTGCGCGCCACCCGTACGCGGGCG
>JAGNQL010000277.1 GCA_017989135.1 Burkholderiales bacterium | reverse complement strand
GTGCACGTTTGCCGGTTAAGTCGAATAGGTTTTTTACATTGCGAATAGCCATTTGTCCTCCTGAATCTATCGGTACTGCGGGCACTGCCCACCTTATGTGCGACGGCGGGCCGTGCCCGCGTTATGCCAGTGTTATTTCTTGCGATTCTGCAGCCAAATGACGAGCAGCATGAGCCCGCAGCCGATGATCGCCGTCGTCCAGCCCCACGCCATGCTTTGTGCTCCGGCAAAACCGCCAGCAAACATCAATACGGCACCGATGCCGCGCAAAATATCGTCACGTTTCATTAGAAAGCCTCCAGAGGAACATTGGCGCACGTAAGGTCTCGCGCGCTGACAACGGCCAGCCACGCATCAATCTTCGGCAATTCATAGTGGAAGAAGTATCGCATTGCGGCACGCTTTCCGGTGTTGAAATTACCCTCATCCGAGCCGAGCGACTGCACTACGTCCAACCAAATCCATGCCAGCACGGTGTGGCCAAAAGCCTGCAAGTACGGCGTAGCGTTCGCCAGCGCGTCGGTCGGGTTTCCCGTAGACCACGCCGCTTTCGTCGCCGCGCCGACGCGTTGCAGCGCGCGCGCGAGCGCCTGCGCGTGGTCCGTGAGATCGGGCACGTGCATCGCGCGCATGATGGTGTCGTTCATTTTGGTGGCGAGCAACGTGAGCCCTTTGCCGCCGTCCATGATCACTTTGCGCCCGAGTAAATCAAGCGCCTGAATGCCGTGGGTGCCTTCGTGAATCATGTTCAGGCGGTTGTCGCGCCAGTATTGCTCCACCGGAAAATCGCGCGTGTACCCGTAACCGCCGTGGATTTGAATGGCCAGAGAGTTTGCTTCAAGGCACCATTCGCTGGGCCAGCTTTTCGCGATAGGCGTGAGGACTTCTAGCAGCAGTTTGGCCTCAGCCAGCGCGTCGCCCTCGCCGGTGTGCGTTTCGTCCACCAAGCGCGCGCAGTACAGTTCGAGCGCCAGCGCTCCTTCGCAGTACGCCTTCTGCGCGAGGAGCATGCGTTTGATGTCGGCATGTTCGATGATCGGAATCGGCGCTTGCGCAGCGTCTTTGCCAGCGCCGGTAATCGGTCGACCCTGCGTGCGATTCTTCGCGTAATCCAGCGAGGCTTCGTAGCCAGCCATCCCCAACATCGTCGCCGCAAGTCCGACGCCAATTCGCGCCTCGTTCATCATGTGAAACATGCAGCGAAGGCCGTCGCCCGGTTTGCCGACAAGGTAGCCCACCGCGCCCGCCTTACCGTCCGGCTTGAACTTGCCTTCTCCGAAATTCAGAAGCGTGTTGGTCGTGCCTCGCCAGCCGCATTTGTGGTTGAGGCCGGCGAGCGATACGTCGTTTCTCTCGCCAATCAATTCACCTGCCGTGTTCACCAACTGCTTCGGAACAATAAACAGCGAAATCCCGCGCGTGCCCGGCACCAATTTGCCATCCGGCCCCGGAATTTTCGCGAGCACGAGATGCACGATGTTTTCGGTGATTTCGTGTTCGCCGCCAGAGATCCACATCTTGTTGCCGGTGAGGCGATAGCGCGGCCCGAGCGCGTCTGCCTCGTCCTCGAGCACAGCGCGCGTAGCCACGTCCGAGAGCGACGAACCCGCTTGCGGTTCCGACAAACACATCGTGCCCATCCAGCGCCCAGCGAATTCGTTCGCAGCGAAGACCTGCTTCTGCATCTCGGTGCCGTGCGCCATGAGCAAGTTGGCGTTGCCCGTCGTCAGCATCGCCCAACTGATGCTCACCGACGCCATGCTGAAGATCGCATTAGCCGACGCTTCAACCGTGTACGGCAACTGCATACCGCCCATGTCGTAATCCTGCGCGGCGGAGAGCATGCCCGAACCTGAGTACGCCGCCCAGGCATCGTGCGTCGCCTGCGGTAGCACGACGCGCAGCGCGCCGTCGGCGTCCGTCTCGGTGCGCGGCTCTTGCGTGTCCACCAAACGGTTAAACGGTGCGTACTTCGACTTCGCGATTTTCTCGGCGGTATCGAGCACCGCAGCGAACGTCTCCACGCTGTGGTCCGCAAAGCGTGGCCGCGCGCAAAGTTCGCCCGTGCGCAACCAATCATTCAACAAAAAATCCAGAGTGGCTCTCACACGAAGTCTCCGTTCACCGTAATTTGGTTTTTGCATCAGCTTTTAGGCGCTAACGACCGGCGGGCGGTCGTTTTGGCTTATTTTTCTATTATGTCGACAAGTAGGCTTATTCGTCTGTAACGTCCATCAGGCTGTCGTTGGCGACGTAAAGCTGTGTATGCAAGTAAACAGTCATTTGCCCGGACCACCACGCGTGGGCAACAAGTTGCCCACCCTACCCGGCTGGCTAAAGCGTGAGGCGGGAAGTGCCAGTCCTACGAGTTACTCCAACCTATTCCGTTCAGCTATCAGGCGGACAGGAACATAAAGCGCACCACACAGGCCACAACAAAGAGCGCATCAACAACGCCGACTAGCACTGCCAGCACCTGACCAATTGTCAATAGCACTCCGCCGGTTCGTCTGTAAACCAGCGCACTTAGCAACCCCCAAGTGACAACGCCAAAGCCAAGCGGCCACGCTATCAAGAAAGCAGGCAATAGGTAAGGCAGCGCTCCGTGCCCTGCCCCTAGTCCTAGCTGCTCGCTGTACTCAGTGACAGCGAGCACTGCTAACTGGCATACCGGTGGCGCGTACAGAAAAAAGTACGGGAACGCCATTGCGCGTGTAGGTAGGCTACGCCACCTCAAACACCCCAGCAGCCCCCATCCCACCGCCAATGCACATCGTGGCGCAAACGAGCTTCGCACCGCGGCGTTTGCCTTCGATGAGGGCGTGGCCGACTAGGCGTTGGCCGCTCATACCGTAGGGGTGACCCACCGCAATTGCGCCGCCATTGACGTTAAGTTTGTCGAGCGGAATGCCTAGCGTGTCAGCGCAGTAAAGCACTTGCACAGCAAATGCCTCGTTGAGTTCCCAGAGGTCGATGTCGGCGACCGTGAGGCCCAATTGCTTGAGCACTTTCGGGATGGCGAACACGGGGCCGATGCCCATTTCGTCGGGGTTGCAGCCTGCGACCGCGAAACCGCGGAAGATGCCCAGAGGCTTCATGCCGCGTTGCTCAGCGAGCTTGCCGTTCATCACGACCACCGCGCCTGCGCCGTCGCTAAATTGCGATGCGTTACCTGCGGAAACTGAGCCACCGGGAACCACCGTGCGGATGCCAGCAACCGCTTCGTACGTGGTGCCTTCGCGGATGCCTTCGTCGTGCTCAACCGTGACTTGTTTCGTGGTCATACCGGTCTTTGGAT
>JAGNQL010000276.1 GCA_017989135.1 Burkholderiales bacterium | reverse complement strand
GTTTTCGAAAAATCCGTTGTGGACCGTGAGGGATTGCCGTTCATCACCGGTCCTGAAATTGCGTTTGCTGGACGCTCGAACGCGGGCAAATCGAGCAGCATCAACAAGCTCGCGGGCCAAACCAAGCTTGCGTACGCTAGCAAAATGCCCGGCCGCACGCGCGAGCTAAATTTTTTCCCACTACGCGCTGGCGGTTACTTGGTGGATTTACCGGGTTACGGTTTTGCGCGTACACCGCGTGACAAGCAGCGCGTGTGGACTGGCGTAATCGAACAATATTTCCGCGAGCGCGAAGCGTTGCGTGGCGTGGTGTTGGTGCTCGACGTGCGCCATGCGCCGACTGATTTGGATGTGCAGTTCGTGACGTGGTTGGGGGAGTTGGGCGCTGATCGCCCGCCAGTTTTGTGGCTTCTAAATAAAGCGGACAAACTTACCCAGAGCGAACGCATGAAGGCGCGAAACGCCTTTTGCGAGCAGACGACAGGCATCGTAGGGCCGGATGACGTGATTGTTCTTTTTTCAGCGCATTCTGGCCTGGGAATGAAGGAGTGCGCGGCGGTGTTTACCGAATGGTTGACGCCGTTTCCTGAGGATGAGCCTGATGCGAGCGCGGCGTCTGAGTCCGACCTGCCCGCGGTGGGTTGAGCGCGGGCGTCGAAAAGAAAAAAGCCCCTGGTTGACAAGCAAATCAGGGGCTTAATGCCAACAGAAACCTGTTAAGCACCCGTTCAGGGAGATGAAACGGGAGACGAATCGTCTGTCACGTAATTTACGTCCTAGACAAAATATTGTCAAGAGAAATTCTTGTTCAACGTCGATTTCCGCTCGCTATACGTTCGAGGCGGCTCATCTGTCTTATAAACGTGGCGGGTTGTTGTGCTCATGGTGCGAAGGTTTCGATGGCCGACTGTCCTTATGTCGATGATTTGTCTATGACAAATTAAGCTTCCATTCGTCGGTAACCCACTGCTTCCGCCAAGTGAGCAGTCGAAATTCGCTCACTTCCCGCGAGATCGGCGATGGTCCGAGCGACGCGCACAATCCGGTGCTGGGCGCGAGCCGACAAGCCTAAACGAGACGTGGCTTGTTGCAATAGGCTCTCTCCGTTTGCATCTAACGAACAGTGAGTGTCCACTTCAGGCGACAACAAGTCGGCATTGGCTTTCTGCTGGCGCGCATGCTGCCACTCGGTTGCTGCGATCACGCGGTCTCGGACGAGCGCAGACGGCTCGCCATCAGGCGCAGAACGCAGCGCGTCGGTTGGCACCGACGGCACCGTGATTTGCAGGTCGATTCGGTCGAGCAGTGGACCGGACAGTTTGCCGCGGTAACGCGCCACCTGATCGGGCGTGCAGCGACAGGGCTTAGCCGCGATGTTCGCGCCAAGATAGCCGTCGGGACATGGGTTCATCGCGGCAATCAGCTGGAAATGGCTGGGAAAGGTGACCTGCCGCGACGCCCGAGAGATATGGATCATGCGACTCTCTAGCGGTTCGCGTAATACCTCCAAAACTCTCCGATCAAACTCGACGATCTCGTCTAAAAAAAGTACGCCAAAGTGAGCGAGCGAAATTTCGCCTGGTTTGGGGTCGCTGCCCCCGCCCACCAGCGCCACCGCACTGGCCGTGTGGTGTGGAGAGCGCACTTGTCGATGCCCAAAAGCTTCGGCTTTGAATTTCCCGACGAGCGACAACAGCGCTGCGCTCTCGATCGCTTCGTGTTCCGTCATCGGCGGCAAGATGCCCGGCAAGCGTTGCGCGAGCATACTTTTGCCAGTACCCGGTGGACCCATCAACAACAGGCTGTGACGTCCCGCTGCAGCGATTTCAAGCGCGCGCTTCGCCTGCGATTGACCTTTGACGTCGAGCAAATCGGGATAGGCGAAGTCGACTGGCGCATCGCTTATCTCGGGCGTTGCGAGTTGATTGCGACCGGCAATAAACGCAGCGACCTCGAGCAGCGTTTTAGCGCCCAATACGGTCGCGCTGCGGGCGCGCACGGCTTCTTCAGCAGATGCTTGCGGAAGGATGATGGTATTGCCCGACTTCGCTGCGGCAATCGCCATCGCGAGCGCGCCGCGCACATTGCGCAAGTCGCCGTTTAGCCCCAGTTCGCCCGCAAATTCCACATCTTTGAGTCGGGCCGCTGGCAATTGCCCGCTAGCCACCAAAATACCAATCGCAATTGGCAAATCAAAGCGCCCTGATTCTTTTGGAAACTCTGCTGGCGCCAAATTCACCGTGAGCTTTCGCATCGGAAATTCAAAGCCGGCCGTCTGAATCGCGGCACGCACCCGGTCTCTAGACTCGCGTACCTCAACGTCGGGCAGGCCAACTAAGTTAAACGCGGGCAAGCCGTTGGCGATGTGCACCTCGACGGTGACCAACTCAGCGTGCAATCCGGCGAGCGCGCGGCTGTAGGTTATGGCTAATGACACGATGAACGCCTCGGCTGTGACTTGGCAGAAAAACACTGGTTAATCATACAGTCTATTTGGCCTGCGCTAAAGATGCGGAATTGTCTGAACGTCAACTTCGGCACCAACGAGCGCGTTCTTGTGATGGCACCTCTCGTCGCCCTTGGAGCATTTGCATGACGCTTTTTCACCGCCCAATTTTTCGCATCACGGTTGCGCTCGCAGCGAGCGCGTTTGCAGTGTGCGCCGCGTGGGCACAAGCCCCAAGCCGCGTTGCTCGGCTCTCTGATTTTGCTGGCGAAATACAGCTCGCCAACGACCGTGAAGATTGGCACCCGATTTCGCGCAACTTTCCGATCACTGCGGGCGACAATCTCTTTGTAGGCCTTGGCGGTCGCGCGGAGCTTGATGTCGGCAGCATCCAGACGTGGATCGCAGGTGGGAGCAACGTCTACTTCGATCAATTCGACGACCAGCTCATTTCAGCGCGTCTCACCGACGGCGCAATCGCGGTTCGCATTCGCTCGTTAGACGGCGACGCAGTTCGAGTCACCACGGCCTACGGCGAAATCGCGTTCACGCAGCCCGGTTTCTACATCGTCAGCTCCAACACGCCGGGTTCCTACGAGTCACGATTTGCGCAGCCTTCGCTCAAAGTGCGGCGCGGTGAAGCCCAATTTTTTGCGCCGAACCGTGCGCCTTTAGCGGTGCGGCAGGGGCAGGTACTGATGTTTGATCGCAACGAACTACGCGACAGCCGTTACTACCGAGTTCAAGCGCTGGAGAGCTTTGAAGCGTGGGCGACAAGTCGCGACGGCCGCATTGGCCGCTTCGATAAACGCTACGCGGGCGTCATCAACCCGCTGATGATCGGTGCGCGCGACCTCGCCGAACACG
>JAGNQL010000275.1 GCA_017989135.1 Burkholderiales bacterium | reverse complement strand
GAGTGATACCGACGTGCGCTTTGTCACTCGGGTGTATCGCCCAATATAAGGAGGATTTATGCGAAAGATCATGGCGGCTTTTGTGAGCGCAGCAACGGCGTTATTTGCGGCGACCGCAGGTGCGCAGAATATTTCGATTGCGACCGGCGGCACCGGTGGCGTTTACTACCCGTTGGGCGGAGGCATGGCGGCGGCGCTGTCCAAGTTCGTGCCCGGCATGCAGGCCACGGCGGAGGTCACCGGCGGCTCGGTTGACAACCTGAAGCTGATCGGCAGCGGAAAGCCGTACATCGGATTTTCTATGGCTGACGCGAGTCTCGACGCCGTGAAGGGCGAAGATAAGTTCAAGGGCAATCCCGTACCGCTACGCACGCTGATGGTGCTCTACCCCAACCGCATGCATGTAGTGACGGTTGAAGGTCGTGGCATCAATTCGATGACGGACTTGAAGGGAAAACGCGTATCGACCGGTTCGCCGGGCAGTGCGACGGAGGTCATGGCGTTTCGTGTGATCGAAGCGGCGGGTCTCGACAAAGATCGCGATATGAAGCGTGAGCGCCTCGGCGTGGCCGAATCGGTCAACGCGGTGAAGGACGGAAAGATTGACGCGTTTTTCTGGGTCGGAGGTTTACCGACGGCGGCCGTGACCGATCTTGCCAACACACCTAACACCAAAGTTAAGCTCGTAGATCACGCCAATCTCGTGCCCGTAATGAACAAAAAGTACGGCAACTTGTACGTAGAAGACTCCATCGCGAAAGCGGTCTACAAAGGGATGGACAGCGACAACAAACAGGCCACGGTGATGAACATCTTGGTGTCACATCAGAACATGGACGACAAGACGGCATACAACATTGTCAAAACGATTTTCGAGAAGCGCGCTGACTTGATCGCCGTGCACAAGGAAGCAGAAAACTTCAAGCTCGAATCGCAGAAGGCCACCGCCACCCCGATTCCGTATCACCCTGGTGCAGTCAAGTACTTTGCCGAAAAAGGCATCAAAGTTAATTGACGTGACGTGGCGCAGCCCTGCATGAGTTTGGGGCATGTGGGTCTAGTTGATTCTGCTGCGCCACTCACACGCTTCCAGCACGTAGTCCGCAACACGACGGTTGTGGTCTGCGTGCGCACCGAATCGGAAAGGCGCTTGTCGCATGAGTGAAACTGCTGGAAAGTCCGCCGCGACTGATACTGTCGTTAGCGATGACGCGCTACGCAAGGCCGAGAGCTACATTGAGGAAGAAGAGGGCGCAGCCAACCGTTTAACCGGCTGGCTGGGTGTGTTGCTCACGGTCGTCGCGGTGGCGATGTCGGTGTTCCATCTCTATACCGCCTACGCCATCGTGCCGACGCAGACGCTCCGTCCCGTGCACGTCGCATTTGTGCTGTTCCTGACCTTTCTTATGTTTCCGGTCGCGGCGCGGTTTCGGCACCGCATCATGTGGTGGGACTGGCTCGCGGCACTGCTCTCCATCGCGATCGTCGCGTACCTGATTCAGGGCGGCGATGATTTCACTGATCGCAACACGTCGCCCGCGCCTTGGGACATATTTTTTGGCGTGGCGCTAGTCGCGCTCGTGCTCGAAGCCATGCGCCGCACGACCGGCTGGGTCATGCCCGTGGTCACTTCGGTGTTCATCGTCTATGCGTTGATTGGCCCGTACTTGCCCGCGCCGTGGACGCACAAAGGCTACGAAGTCGGGCGACTGATCGGCGTGATGTACATGACGCTCGAGGGAATTTTTGGCGTTGCGGTTGACGTCTCTTCCTCACTAATCATTTTGTTCACGATTTTTGGGGCGTTCCTTCAGTACTCCGGAGCGGGCAAGTTCTACATCGATTTTTCGTTTGCGGCGATGGGCGGCAAACCGACCGGCGCCGGACGCACCGTCGTCCTCGCTTCGTTTCTGCTCGGCGGTCCATCGGGTTCCGGCGTTGCCACCACGGTCACACTTGGCGCGGTGGCCTACCCGATGCTGGCCAAGGCGGGCTATGAAAAAAATGCAGCAGGCGGGCTGCTCTCGGCGGGCGGTCTTGGTGCGATCATTTCGCCGCCGGTGCTCGGCGCGGCAGCATTTTTGATTGCTGAGTTTCTGAAAATTTCTTACCTCGACGTGCTGCTGATGGCGGCGATTCCAACGCTACTTTTTTATCTAGCGCTGTTCCTGATGGTCGAGATTGATGCGCGCAAGTACGGCATGGGTCAAACGATGATCGAGAAGGCCGACAGCGTGTGGAACCTGACGCGCAAATACTGGTTTCACTTCCTGTCGCTGGTGTCGATCATCTTTTTCATGATGTGGGGTTTTTCGCCGGTTCTCTCGGTGTTTTGGGCGACAGTGGTGTCGCTCGTGACGAGTTTTTTGCGTCGCGATACCGCGTTGATTTCGTACGACACGTTCACCGGCAAGATCGGACTGGCCGCAGGGCTGTTGCGCTCGCCGTTGATCAAAGCGCTAGAGGGTGGCTCAGTCGGTGTGCTCAACGTCGCTGCCACCTGCGCGGGCGCGGGCATCATCGTCGGCGTCGTTACGTTGACCGGCCTTGGCCTCAAGTTCAGCTCGATTGTGATCGACTACGCCGGTGGCTCGCTGCTGCTCACGGCGGTGTTCACGGCGCTTGTGGTGTGGATTGTCGGACTCGCGGTGCCGGTGACGGCCTCTTACATCATCTGCGCGGTCATTGCGGCTCCGGCGCTCATCAAATTGGGCGTGCCTGACTACGCGGCGCACATGTTTATTTTCTATTACGCCGTGTTGTCAGAGGTGTCGCCTCCGACCGCGCTGTCGCCCTTCGCGGCCGCCGCGATCACGGGCGGCGATCCGTACAAGACGACGCTGCAATGCTGGAAATACACGATTCCCGCGTTTCTGGTGCCGTTCATGTTTGTGCTCGACCCGAGTGGTCAGGGCTTGTTGCTCATGGGCTCGACCAAGGCGCTGGCGGCCGCCAACTGGTGGTCGATTGCCGAGGTTACGCTCACAGCGGCGGTTGGCATCGCCGCGCTCGCGGGCGGTTTTCAGGGTTGGGCGTTGCTGCGCACCACGCTGATCGAGCGCGTGATGCTGATCGTTGCTGGGTTTGCGCTGGTGTATCCATCGATGCTCGCGGACATCATCGGATTTGGCCTCGCCGCCGCCGTGCTGGTGATGCAGTGGCTGCGCCGCCGTTCGACGTTGGCGGCACCCGGCTGAGTCGTTTGTGTCCAGTGCGCCGATCCCGTATTTGGAGCGAATTCGCACCTACTATCAGGCGCTCGGTTACGGCGCGCCTTACGTATGGGCGCGCTACGATGAGGTTCCGTTTCATAAGCTTGATAAACCACTG
>JAGNQL010000274.1 GCA_017989135.1 Burkholderiales bacterium | reverse complement strand
GCGTCAATATTGGTTCGGTGCAAGCGACCTACAACGTGCCGGACACGATTACGTTCAACGCGCTCTATGACTTCCGCGCATCACCCCCTTTGCAGCTTACCAACGGCATGGCGGGTGTCAATGCGTTTACCTTGGTCGACCTGATGGGGCAGGTCAATCTTCCCAGGGCGCGAGACTACGCCAGCGCGTTGACGGCTACCTCTCGTGTTGCTTCGCTCGGCTTCACGGTGCCGTTTGCCAAGACTTGGCAGGCCGGTTTGGATTACCGAATTTCTAGCGTATCTGGCACTGGCGCAACCCCTGCGATGCCAGCATCTGAGGCCAGTGGCCAGATCAAAACCATCACCGGCCAATTGATCGCCAGCAGCGTCTGGGGGCCGTCTGACGTGTTCGTCGTGAATAGCAGTTATCTGTCTGCGCCAACATATAACGGCTGGCTGGTAGCGCTCAATCCACGTTTTGTGATTGCCACGCAATGGACGGTCGAGCCCGTCGTTCGATGGTTCCGCCAAGTTTCTACGAATGGTCAGACACTTACGCGCTGGAGCCCTAGCCTTCGCGGTTCGTATCGTTGGTCTGAAAAGATTTACATTGATGCCGAAGCGAGCTGGGAGTTGAGCCGATCCAATTCGGCATCGGTCAATCAGAACAGCAACCACCTTTTCTATTACATCGGCTACCGGTACGACTTCTAAGCATGAATGATTCTTTTGTATTGTTGGCGGCCGTATTTGGCGCATTCGCGGCTGGCATCGCAATCGCCGCGATTGCGTGGTGGTTCAACGTTCGGCGAAGTGTGCTCGCACCAAGCGAAAGCGCCACTGACGCACCCAAGCGAACGCGTGCTCCGTTGGTGTTGCTCGCGGTAGCTGGCGGGCTCCTCGCGAGTGTTGCCGTGCTCTACGCGGTGACCGATCGCACACCAACACCGCCGCCGGTAGCTATGTCAGACGCAGCGAATGCAACGCCCGCCGTAGACGCGCTGGCCGCGTCGTTGGGGGTCAAAGGGTCTGCATCGGCGGCGTCACCCATGGGGGGCGCACCGGCGCCTGCGGGTGGCGATCTGGCGGCAATGACGGAACGACTTGCGAAGCGCTTGAAAGAAAAAACGCCCGATGACCGCGCAGGCTGGGCATTGCTCGCGCGCAGCTACGTTGAACTGGGTCGTGATGCCGAGGCTATCGCTGCGTTTGAGAAAGCAGGCGCCGCGGCAAGCTCTGACGAACTCCTTCGCTCAGAATTTGATGCCGCGAAGAAACGCGCAGCAGGTGGCGCGTCAGCTGCCAGCGCCACAACCGCCACGGGTGCTACTCCTGCGCCAGCAACGGCCGTTTTGCTCAGCGGCAAAGTGGAATTGGCGAAAGGCATGGATGCACCGCAAGGCAAGAGTGCGGCAGTGTTCGTGATCGTTCGCGATGGTGAAGCGGCAGGCGCGCCACTGGCCGCAAAGCGCATCGCGGCAACCGCTTTTCCGGTCAACTTTGCATTGTCCGATGAAGATTCAATGTTGCCTGGTCAAAAGTTGTCCGCCGCGAAAAAGCTAAGTATTCGCGCTCGCCTTTCACAGTCCGGAGATGCGGCGCCGCAACCCGGCGACCTCGAATCCGAGGCGCAAAGTATCGCCGTTGGAAAAGCCGATTTGACGTTGCAACTTTCGAAGCGGCGGCCTTAGTCGAGACCTACGGTTACCGTGGCCAAACTCACCCCGTAGCCGCGAGGCGTGCCCCTAAACCGCTGCAATCACGAGTGCCGTAGCCGCGGTAACTTTCTTCGCGTAATCGATGTGCAAGAACTCGTTAGGCCCGTGCGCGTTAGATTTCGGTCCGAGCACACCGGTGACGAGCATTTGTGCATAAGGGAATTTCGCACCGAGCATGCCCATGAAGGGTATCGTGCCGCCTTCGCCCATGTACGCGGCGGGTCGGCCAAAGTAGTGCATCGAAGCGCAATCGAGTGCGACTGTAAGCCACGGCGCAAACGCAGGTGCGTTCCAACCCGTCGCGGCACTATCAGCGGCGAAGCTGACTTGCGCGTTGTAGGGCGTGTTGTGCTCGACAAGGCGTTTAACCTCAGCGGCAGCGTCCGCACCGTCAACAGTCGGTGGAATGCGCAGCGACAATTTCAGCGCCGTGTACGGCCGCAATACGTTGCCCGCGGCATTGGTCGGTGGCAACCCGTCGGCCCCTACCACTGAGAGCGACGCACGCCATGTTCGATTCAAGATCACGTCCACCGGATCTTTGCTCGTCGGCAGCGTAAATTCATGCGCACCGCCGCAGCTCTGCCACGGGAATCGCTTCCACACCACGTCGCCCAAAATGTCGCAGGCTTGCCGCGCTTGGGTCAAACGCTCTTCGGGAATCGGCGCGTTGAACACGGGCGACTTCGTGACGCCGGTCGCCGAATCATCGATGCGGTCGAGCAATTGCCGTGCGATACGAAACGTACTTGGCACCACGCCGCCAGCGTCGCCGGAGTGCACGCCTTCGGTCAGCATGCGCACCGTCATCGTGCCGTTCACCAAGCCGCGCAGCGACGTGGTCGCCCACAACTGTTCATAGTTGCCCGCGCCCGAATCAAGCGCAACCACGAGGCCAACGTCGCCCATGCGTGGCGCCAGCGCATCGAGGTACGGTGGCAAATCGAACGAGCCTGATTCTTCGCAGGTTTCGATCAAGCCGACACACCGCGGACGTGAAATATTTTCCGCGTCGAGCGCGATGATCGCGGCGAGCGCCGCAAACACCGCATAGCCATCGTCCGCACTGCCGCGACCGTAGAGTTTGCCGTCCTCCACGAGCGGCGTCCACGGCCCCAAATCTTCGCGCCAACCAGCCATTTCTGGCTGCTTGTCGAGGTGGCCATACAGAAGCACGGTCTTGCCGGTGGCCTTTGTTCCAGTGCCCGGAATATCGAAGAAGAGCACCGGCGTGCGGCCTTCGAGCGTGATCACTTCCAGCGTCATGTTTTTCACGGGCTGTGCGGCAACAAACTTTTGTGCCTGGTCAATCGCGCGCTGAATTTGCCCGCTCTTCTTCCACTCCGCCTCAAATGCTGGGGACTTCGCGGGGAGTTTCACGTACTCGATTAGCTGCGGAACGATGTCTGCGTCCCACTGTTTTGTGGCACGTGACAACAACGCAGCCGATTGATCGGCGTTAAACGGAAAAATATCGGGGCGGGCGGTCATGGTGAACTCCAGTGAATCCGGAAAAACGTTAGCGTAACTGCTCAGCAATAAATTTGCCCACATCGCTCGTGGACGCCGTGCCACCGAGGTCACCGGTTTTTATGGTGCTCGCGGTGCTCGCTTCGCACGCCGCGAGGATTGCAT
>JAGNQL010000075.1 GCA_017989135.1 Burkholderiales bacterium | reverse complement strand
CGGGTTCGTGGGTGTCGGGTTCGCTGTTCGCCTCGATGATCGGCGGCGACATGCAAATGATTCCGTACAAAGGCATTCCGCCTGCGATCACCGACATGCTCGGCGGCAACATTGAAGTCGTGTTCGCCGACCTCGGCAACGCCAACGCGCAAATCAAAGGCGGCAAAGTAAAAGCCTTCGGCGTCACAAGCCTCAAGCGCTCAGCGTCGCTACCCGATCTGCCAGCGATTACCGAGCAAGTGCCGGGCTACGAGCTCGTGCCATGGTTTGCTTTGGTCGGCCCGGCGAACATGCCCAAGGAAGTGGTCGCGAAACTAAGCGCGAGCATGCTGAAAGCCTTGGCGACACCTGAGCTGAAACAAAAACTCAACGCAGGTGGATTCGACCTCGATCCAACCGACGCCGCGGGCCTAGCCAAGCTCATCGACAGCGAAGTCAAACGCTGGGCGCAACTCACCAAAGCGGCGAAGATCGAAGCGGAATAATGGCTTAGCGTGACTACGCTTTCACGCTTGTAGGCGCGGCATCAGCCGCGCTTGCTCGTGGACGAGGAAGTTAGCGCGGCCGATGCCGCGCCTACAAGCCCGCATATTTCATGAGGGCCGCGAAGCAGTGGCGACGCTAGACGTTGAACAAAAAGTTCAACACGTCGCCATCGTGCACGACGTATTCCTTGCCCTCGGCGCGCATCTTGCCCGCCTCTTTTGCGCCTTGTTCGCCTTTGAATTTGATGAAATCATCAAACGCAATCGTCTGCGCGCGGATGAAGCCTTTTTCGAAATCCGTATGGATCACGCCGGCGGCTTGTGGCGCGGTGTCGCCTTTGTGAATCGTCCACGCGCGTACTTCTTTCACGCCTGCGGTGAAGTAGGTTTGCAGGCCGAGTAGTTCGTAGCCCGCACGAATAACGCGGTTCAGCCCCGGTTCTTCTAGGCCCAAGTCCTTCAAGAATTCCATTTTGTCGGCGTCGTCCATGTCGCCGATTTCGGCTTCCATATTGGCGCACACGGCTACGACCGGGGCTTTCTCTTTCGCCGCGTAAGCGACGACAGCTTGGTAATGCGCGTTGTGCTCCAAATCGTTGGCGTCGGCCACATTGGCCACGTACATCGTCGGCTTGGACGTGATGAGGAACAGTTGTTTCACCAGCGCCTTTTCTTCGTCGTCGAGGTCGAGCGAGCGCACGGCCTGCCCAAGGTTCAAGACCTTCTGGCATTTCTCAAGTAAGGGCAACATCTTGGTCGCTTCTTTGTCGCCACCCGTGGAGCGCGACAATTTGGTGTAGCGATGCACCGCTTTTTCAACGCTGCCCAAGTCGGCGAGTGCGAGCTCGGTATTGATCACTTCGATGTCATCGATCGGCGAAACTTTGCCCGAAACATGCACCACGTTGTCGTCGTCGAAGCAGCGCACGACGTGCGCCGTCGCGTCGCATTCGCGAATGTTGGCGAGAAATTGGTTGCCCAAGCCTTCGCCTTGCGACGCGCCTTTGACGAGGCCCGCAATATCCACAAACTCCACCGACGCCGGCACCACGCGCTGCGGAATGACGATCGCCGAGAGCGCCGCCAGGCGCGTGTCCGGCACTTCCACGATGCCGCTGTTGGGCTCGATGGTGCAGAAAGGATAGTTTTCCGCAGCGATGCCCGCTTTGGTGAGCGCGTTAAAGAGCGTGGATTTGCCGACGTTCGGGAGGCCGACGATGCCGCATTGGACTGCCATGATGGTGCTGTTTTCGAGTGACTTAACCCGTAATTATCGCCGACCGAGCTTCCCCTAAGGCGCGGGAGAGGCGGTACTGCTCACTGCTCACCATTCACCGCTCACGGCACACGCCACTCCTACAATCGGCCATCGAACGAACGCGCACGCCATGAACATCCTCTATCTCCACGGTTTTCGCTCCAGCCCGCAATCGATGAAGGCGCGGCTGATGGCTGAGCACTTCGCGCTCACCGAACACCGTTTCGTGTGCCCGCAATTGCCCGCGAGTCCCGCTTTGGCCATCGAAATTGCGCGCGACTTCATCGAAGATCGCGGCGATTCGGCAAAGGATTGGGTCGTGATCGGTTCGTCGCTTGGCGGGTATTACGCCACGTTT
This sequence comes from Burkholderiales bacterium, assembly GCA_017989135.1. Lineage (GTDB taxonomy): Bacteria > Pseudomonadota > Gammaproteobacteria > Burkholderiales > Casimicrobiaceae > Casimicrobium. The sequence goes on along the minus strand of JAGNQL010000075.1, from coordinate 10,337 downwards.
CTCGCCGAACAATATGGTTGTCGCGCGGCGGTGTTGAACCCCGCTGTGATGCCCGCCGACGATTTGTCATCGTACGTGGGCGAACTTACAAGCTTTCATACCGGCGAGCCGTTCGAGTGGCGCGCCGAATATCTGCATGAACTCGCCGAACTTCGCGTCGAAAAAATTACGAGGCCAGAGCGCTATTTGCTACTCGCCGCAACCGGCGACGAAGTGCTCGATTGGCGGCAAATGTATGTGCACTACGCAGGCGCAAAACAAAAAATCATCCAAGGCTCGGATCATGCGATTAGTGAGTTTGCGGAGTATGTGGATGAGGTGGCGGGGTTCTGTGTGGGTGATGCGTGATCGCGTTGCGCGGCGTTCTAAGATTACTCCTGTAGTTGGGGGTAATTGACATTTGTGCATGACGATGGAATGTGACTACCCTCCGGTGAGCTAGCATCAAAACACTACAAACCACGGGGTCAACAGATTATGAAAATTCTTTCCGCACTGGCGATCGTCGCCCTTTCGGCCACCTTCGGAGGATGCGCGACGTATACGCCAAGCCTCGCGAAAATTGACGCTACCGGCGCCGGCACCAGCAAGCAAGTCAATAACGGCATCACCGCGTTTGCGGATGATTACGCGTCGAAGGCCAAATCCGAGAAGGTATTCGACATGGACCTTCGTGATGACGGTGTTCTGCCTGTGCTGGTAACGCTTCAAAATGGCAATAAGTTCGCCGTGGATATGAAAACGATGGATATCGTGATGCGGGACGCCGCAGGATCGTTGAAGCTTCTAACGCCTGAAGAAGCCGCGACTAAAGCTAAGAAAAGCTCTGTCGGACGCGCGATTGGTTGGAGCCTGATCGTGCCGATCATTGGAATTCCGATTGCGGCCACTGCATCCGTCATGCACACGAACAAAGTGAACCGACAGATCCTCGAGGACTTCACGGCCAAGGCTTTGACGAGTGGAACGATTGCTGCCGGTAAAGAAGTTTCAGGTTTCCTCTACTTCGAAGTAGACAAGGTTCGCACCGAATTTCCGAGTCTTGCACTGGACGTAAAGCTCACCGCGGAAGCAGGCGCAGCGCCTTTCACAGTTTCTGTGCCGCTGTCTGCAATCACGCTGGGCGCACCGGTCACTACGGCACCCGCATCGGCAGTTAAGTAACGTTTCTTCGACGCATCGCTGGCCGTTTTTCGGCGCGCGATGCGTCAGATGCGGAGCGCGGTGTTCACCCGCGCGTCACCGCTAAATCCCGCGAGATTTCAATTGGCGCGAAGCAAGTTCGGTCGCGGCCATTTTGCTTGGCCGCGTACAGTGCGCCGTCGGCGGCACGTAAGAGCGTTGCCAGAGGCGCGGACGCCGGACCTGTTGCGATGCCTGCGCTAAGTGTGAGTTGCAAGGCTTGGCTCGCGCTCGACCAGTCGATGTGAGCGACCGCGCTTCGGAGTCGCTCCGCGATGACTTTCGCTTCGTCGCCAGTCGCGTCGACGAGCAACACGACGAATTCTTCGCCGCCCCAGCGCGCAAGATGATCTCCGCCGCGGCAAGCCCCACGCAATGCCCCAGCGACAGCGCGAAGCGCCTCATCGCCGACGAGGTGGCCGTATACGTCGTTGACGCGCTTGAAGTGGTCGACATCAGCGACGATGACCGAAAGCGTTTTTGCGCCAGCTTCCACTGCGCGTTCGACCGCTATCTCGAATCCCCGGCGGTTTGGCAGCCCGGTGAGTGTGTCGGTCTGTGCCAGCTCGCGCAATCCCTCAGCACGCTCTTGCAGCTGCCGCTGAATCTCACCGCTTTGCGCGATGGCGCTACTGTGATCTAGTTGGTCGATGCGCCGCAGCGCTTCGCCGTCCTGGATCTCGCGGTCGATGCGGCGCACGGCTTTTAGGTGCGAGAAAGCGCTCTGGATATCGCCGGTTCGCTCGTGGCATTCGACCAAGAGGTTACGTGCGTCGCGTTCAGATGGCAGGTGGCCATACTTCACCGCCAGCGACAAACTACTTTGCGCAAACTCGCTCGCTTTTCGGGTGTCGTTCGCGTCGAGCCATGCGCCGGCCATATGCAGCAGCGCCTCGCATTCATCCTTTGGTGCGGGCAATAGATGAAATATGTCGATCGCGCGCCCGCAGTATGCAATCACGGCCGGCGTGTCGCCCAGGAGGCGATGTGCACGTCCCAGCTCGTTCAGGCACATGCCTTCGAGACGCCTACGACCTGTCTTCTCTGCGAGCACTTTCGATGCTTCGAGGATATTGATCGCGCCGCGCACAAGGCCGTCGCGGCGAGCGCATGCTTCGGACGACAAACTGTTGGCAATGCGAAGTTCTAGTACGCCTTGGCAGTGCAGGGTGTTGGCTGCGGCTGCGTCGTCACCGAGTTCGTTCTGAAGGTTTAGCGCCTCTGCGTAGTTTCGGCGGGCGCGCTCGTAATTTCCCACACGCGCGCTGGCGATGCCGAGTCCGGTCAGGCATCGGCTTTGTAGGAGCGTAGCGTTCGCGCGACTCGCGAGCGTTGCAGCTTCTGCGAGAGCATCAATTGCGCTCACGTAGTCGCCGGTGTCGAGCGCCATTTGTCCGCGCTGCATGGCGACCTCCGACAAACCGAGATCGTTGCCGATGGATTTGAATTGCGCTTGCGCCAATGCCAAGGCGTCGGCGGCGCGTAGATGCTGCGAGCCCATTCGGTAGAGCGAGCCGAGGCGCATCGATGCATGCGCGACCGCGTTGCTGTCTCCCGAGGCTTGAGCCAAAGCCATTGCCTGTTGCGCGACGGCGATGCCCGCCTCGGACTCGCCAGCGAGCACATGGCGTTCTGCGCTTTCGAGCAATTGTGCGACGGTGGTCGGGAGGGTCATGCGCGTGGAAAGAGAGCGGGTTTCGATGTTCGCTGGATTATTTCAGAGCGGACGCGCGCGAAGCGAGTGCGCTGTCTATCGCCATTTTCCAAGCGTCACTCGCGGCATGTCGGCTAGGTCTCGCAGCAGGTCTACTTGAGTAAAGCCAGCGGCGCGAAAGAGCGCAGGAACGCTGTCGCCTTGGTCAAAACCGTGCTCTACGACGAGCCAACCGCCGCTGCGCAGATGCTTGACCGCGCCTCGCAGCAGCTGGCGATAGCTCTCCAAGCCATCGACGGCATCCGCGAGCGCGACCGCAGGTTCAAAGCGAAGATCGCCTTGTGTGAGGTGCGCGTCGCCGGGCACGATGTAGGGTGGATTGCTTACGATGAGATCAAACTGAGCGTCGTCAGCCAGCGCGGCGAACCAATTGCTTTCGATGAATTCGACGTTCGTTGCACCAAGGCGCTGCGCGCTTTCGCGTGCGAGTGCGAGCGCGTCAGGCGAAACGTCGATTGCGGTGACGGACGCTTGCGGCCGTTCAAGCGCGAGCGTGATGGCGATGCATCCGGTACCGGTGCCGATGTCGAGGATGCGAACGGATTCGTTAGGCGCGATGCGCGTTAGCGCGACGTCGACGAGCAATTCCGTCTCCGGCCGCGGAATCAAAGCGGCGGGCGTGCAGCGGAAGTTGCGCCCGTAAAACTCGCGCTCACCAAGAAGGTAGGCGATGGGTTCACCAGCTACGCGGCGAGCGACGAGTGATTCAAACTGCGCCGCGACTGAGTCATCCAACGCGTCAAGATCATGCGCGATGAGCCACGCGTATTCGCGTTGCAAGACGTGGCCGAGCAGCATGCGCAGCTCAAGGCGTGGCAGGCGGCGGTCGGCGAGGGCGGTGCGGATGTTCATGCGGCACCGCAAGATGCTGTGTATGGCTTTTCTGCTTGAACGACAGCCCCATGGCGGTTTGAGGCTAAAAAAGCAGAAAGTCGACTAATAGATAAATGTAGCTCAAACGACCACCTAGCAGTCGTTAAGAACAAAAAGCTGTATCTCCCATTCCGATCTGACATTCCCGCGGAGGCGGGAATCCAGACCGGCCGCGGTGGCGTTTCTCGGCGAGGCATGAAATGGTTACGCGTTGGCGCTAAACCGACGCACCATCCGCAATCATCTGTTCGACCACGCCACGCGCCGCTCGCGCGAAATCGTCGCCGCTGCTGGCGTAGAGCACCGAGCGCGATGCGTTGATCACGAGGCCTGTGCCTTTGCTGTCACGGCCCACGGCGACGGTTGCTTTCATGTCACCGCCTTGCGCGCCCACGCCGGGCACGAGAAGCGGCATATCGCCCACGGCCTTTCGCACATCGGCGATCACTTTCGGCACCGTTGCGCCGACCACGAGCGAAAGGTTCTTGTTGCCATTCCACAGTGTCGCGGCTTTGCGCGCGACGTGCAGGTACAACGGCTCGCCGTCGATCAATTGCTCTTGCAAATCGGCGCCGCCGGGGTTTGATGTGCGGCACAACAAAATCGTGCCTTTGTCGGCGTACTTCGTGAACGGCGCAATCGAATCGCCGCCAAGATATGGGTTCACCGTCACCGCGTCGGCACGGTAGCGCTCGAACGCTTCGACGGCGTAAAACTCGGCGGTGCTGCCGACGTCGCCGCGCTTGGCGTCGAGAATCACCGGCACATGCGGGTAGCGATCATGGATGTAATCAATCGTCGCTGCAAGCTGGTCCTCGGCGGCCACCGCTGCGTAGTGTGCGAACTGCGGCTTGTACGCGCAGACGATGTCATGCGTGGCGTCAATGATCGCCTTGTTGAACGCGAAGATCGCGTCGGGACGGTTAAACAAGCGCTCGGGAAAGCGCTTCTTCTCAGGGTCGAGCCCTACGCAAACAAGAGAACGGGAAGAGGCCCAAGCGGCGGTGAGTTTCTGCTGAAAAGTCATGGGTCCATCCTCGTTGTTATGAAAATTCTTGTGGATTGCGGGCTGCTAGTTCGCGCCTTCCATCGCCGACATCTGCTCCGCCTGATGCTCGGAAATCAGCGCGTCGACCATGTCGCCGATTTCGCCGTCCATAATGAAATCGAGCTTGTAGAGCGTGAGATTGATACGATGGTCCGTCATGCGGCCCTGTGGGTAGTTGTAGGTGCGAATGCGCTCGCTGCGATCACCCGAGCCGACGAGCGATTTGCGCAAGCCCGCTTCTTTCGCGTGCGCCGCTTCGCGTTCGCGTTCCAAAAGACGTGAGGCGAGCACTTCGAACGCACGCGCTTTGTTTTGATGCTGCGAACGACCATCTTGGCACTCGACAACGACGCCGGTGGGAATGTGCACGATGCGCACCGCCGAGTCAGTCTTATTGATGTGCTGACCACCGGCGCCCGACGCACGGAACGTGTCGATGCGCAAGTCTGCCGGGTTGATCGTGATGTCCTTGATCGGGTCGGCCTCGGGCAGGATCGCCACGGTGCAGGCACTCGTGTGGATGCGGCCCTGCGCTTCGGTCGCGGGCACACGTTGCACGCGGTGCGTACCAGATTCAAACTTTAACTTCGAGTACGCGCCTTGACCCACGATGCGCGCAATCACCTCGCGATAGCCGCCCAACTCGCTTTCGTTCGACGAAACGATTTCCACTTGCCAACGCTGCCGCTCGGCAAAGCGCGTGTACATGCGGAGCAAATCGCCCGCGAACAGCGCGGATTCATCGCCACCGGTGCCCGCGCGAATTTCGAGGAAGATATTGCGCTCATCCGCCGGATCTTTGGGAAGGAGCGCGAGTGTCAGTTCTTTCTCGATGCGCTCGATATCGGCCTTCGCGGTGTCGATCTCTTCCTGCGCCATGTCGCGCATTTCCGGATCAGCGAGCATTTCTTGCGCGCCCACAGCATCGGCTTCGCGCGCCTGAAACTGCGCAAACAACGCCGAGATCGGCTCGATGTCGCTTCTCTCCCGCGACAGCGCGCGATAGCGATTCATGTCGTTGGTCACCGAGGGATCAGACAACAAGCTCTCCACCTCCACCAACCGGCGCGAGAGTTGTTCAAGCTTGATGCGAAAAGTGTCTTTCATGGGTCTCTACAAATAGAAAAGCCACGCGCAACGCTGCTTCATCCAAAAAAGGACGTGGAAAGCAGGTGGACGTGGCTAAAGGTGCATTTGCTGCTATTTTAAGCGATTGCGCAGCTTGCGTTCAGGGCAAGTTGCCGGCCACAAAGCCGACTCTATGAGGGACGGAAAAGTTCGCAGGGACGCTTGCTGCCGGCCAATTGTGGAGGGCGGATGCAAATTGAAGTGTGGTGCAGCTCTGTCGACCACACGGTGTAGTCGCGCTTCACATCGAGTCAATCTTGATGATTTCCACGTTTACCGGCACTTTAGGCGAAATGATGCAGGCACCGGCGACGCCGTTCAGTTGACGGAGGAGCTTTGGATCGATTGGCTCGGTTGTGTAGAAGGTGAGAACGCGCACGAGTTCGTTGGGAGGCAGCAGCGTGGAGAACAACTTGCCGTACTGCGCGGCGAATTCGTCTTCGTCGACGGCATCCCCCTTTGATACTTCAATCGGTCGAATTCGCAACACGAGTGCGTTAATTGCAAATATTCGATTGTTAATTTCGCGGCTGTTGAGTCGGACGGCCCACGCGGCATCCAAGTGGTCATCACTTGCAATCGCCTCACTCAAAAGGTCGCTCACGTGACTTGACGGAGCGGTCAATATTTCTGTGGTGAGCTTGCGCCACAGATTCTCAGTGAACAAATGCTCCCACTCCTTCGCCGCCAAGACGGTACCCCACGCGTCCATCGCATCCGCGTAGGTTTCAAATTCATGTTTGTAGCCAAAAATCGCCAACGTGGCTTCAGGCGCAAAGGTTCGATCCAGACGGTACGCCGCCTGCAACTCGGGAACACCCGTATCGTCATCGCGACGCAAAAGCGCAGCACCTAGCTGATATCGCGCCATGGCGCAGTCCAAGTTCTCGGCAGCCAAAGCCCTCAGCGTTCCGAGAGTCACGGTCGACGGACCTAATAAGTCGGCCGCTACTGCGCGCTCAAGCTGGGCGTCAATCCCCACCAAGTCGCTAACGTTGGTCCGGTTGGTCAATTGCGCATATCGCTGCAGACGATAGTGATCGAGTCGCCAAGCTGTTTTTGTGGCTTCGAACCGCCGCCGTTCGCAACCCGCCAAAATTTCACTCCATCGCTCTCCTAAGCAGGCTGGCCCGGCACCAGCGTCATCAAACACGAGACGGCATCTGTCGGCGACGCCCAAGGCGTGTATTCGTTCGCTCGTCGGTGGGTGCGTGACTTGATGGACGCCCAAGCTTCTCCGACGGCGAAGCGTGGCGCCATGATGCCCGGCGTCTACCGTGTTGACCGCGAGGGTGCGGACGACTTGCCAAAACTGATCCGGCGGAGTCACGCGGATAAGCTTTTCGTTGGTCATCGCTTGCCGAACCGAACCATTCCAGATCGCGGCGACGTGGTCAAGCTTCATTAGCGCATTCGCAAGCTCGCCTCCAAGTCCGCAGTCCTTGGCGCTATGATCTGCCTCAAACTCGCAATGCAAACTCCACGCAGCAGTTCGCCTGAGAAAGAAAGGCACTAACCAGTCCGATATCCCTCGCATGGCATCGCTTATCGTGTCGTCGCTGCGTCCCGGAGCGTACGCGTACGACTCCCACTTCGCCCGTACTCGGTAAATCCAGTGACCAAGTCGGCCATGTCGCCTTGAGAGGTGCCCAAGTTCGTGGGCGAGGACCGCCCGCACCTCCTCAGTGCTCAACAGATGCAGAAGCGGGATGCCGATCAGGACGGTTCGTTTTGCTCCGACAAGCGAAAGAAATCCAGACGACTGATGCGCCGACGCGTTGAACTCGTCAACGAGCAGAAGGCGGTGCGGGAGCGGGGCATCAACTCTTAGACACAGTTCGCGCATCTGGGACCAAATGGGCGCGCTCGAAGGGATCTCCTCAGTCCAACCGACAATGTCGCCGTGCGGCTGTATGAGCCACCAAAAGCCCAGAAACAGCAAAATTCCGATGACAGCGGCTGCTTTGAATCCGTAGAAAAAAGCACACAACGCAACGATCAGCAACACGGGAACGAAGGCAACGAAAGCGTAAATCGATTCCATGGCAAGGGTTAGGGCAGTGAGACTGATGCGTTTTCCGAGAGAGAAGCGACTCATAGTGGTGAACGAAATAGGGATTGGTCAAAAGGGAAACCGTGCTTGCTGGTCAGACGTCGTCTAAATTCTCAAACGGAACTACCGGACGTGCGGAGCTCACGCCTTCGCAAACTCCACCCGATGCTTGATCCAGCGCGATAAGAACGCTGTTTTGTCGAACGACGCATCGGCTTCCAACCGCGTTGCAGCGTTGCGCGCAGCTTCGACTAAATCGATGTCTTCTTCGATGTTGGCGTACCGAAGCGACGGCAGACCCGATTGTCTTGGCCCGAGGAGTTCGCCGGGGCCGCGGATGCGTAGATCTTCTCTGGCGATGACGAACCCATCGGTGTTTTCGTAGATGACTTTCAGCCGCTCTTTGGCGGTTTGTGAGAGCTTGTCGGTGAATAACAAAATACAAGTTGAGGCCGCTGCGCCGCGTCCGACGCGCCCGCGCAGTTGATGCAGTTGCGCCAAACCAAAGCGTTCCGAATGCTCGATCACCATCCAGCTTGCGTTCGGCACATCCACGCCTACTTCAATCACCGTCGTGGCGACGAGCACTTGAATTTGGTTGGCCGCAAACTCCTGCATGACAGCCGCCTTTTCGTCGGACTTCATGCGCCCGTGCAAAAGCGCGATGCGTGCGTTCGGCATCGCGGCGACCAGCTCCGCGTGGAGTGCCGTGGCGTTTTGCAGCTCGATGTCCTGCGACATCAGCTTTTCGCTCTCGTCGATCAGCGGACACACCCAATACGCTTGCGCGCCCGTCTGCACCGCGCTGTAGATGCGTGCGGCGACCTCGCTGCGGCGCGCCTCACCGACGAGTTTGGTTGTGATCGGTTGTCGGCCGCCGGGCAATTCGTCGATCACAGAAACATCGAGATCAGCGTAGTAACTCATCGCCAGCGAACGCGGAATCGGCGTGGCGCTCATCATGAGCTGATGCGGCGCTAGCATGCGCGCGGTATCTTGTTGTCCCCTGCTGCGCAATTGCAATCGCTGCTCGACGCCGAAGCGATGTTGCTCATCGACCACGACAAGGCCCAGTCGTGCGAAAGACACTTTCTTTTGAAACAGCGCGTGGGTGCCGATTACGATGTGCGATTCGCCGCTGGCGCACGCAGCTTGAGCGGCGCGCAGTTCGGCGGCGGGCAATGAGCCGGTGAGCCAAGTAATAGTGATCGGCAAATCCGCAAGCCAATGTGTGAGTTTGTTGCGATGTTGCTCAGCGAGGAGTTCGGTGGGAGCCATGAACGCCACCTGCCAACCGGCTTCCACGGCGGCCAATGCAGCGAGCGCTGCGACCACTGTCTTCCCGCTGCCCACATCCCCTTGCAGGAGGCGCGTCATCGGAATCTCGCGCGACATATCTGCGAGTGCTTCACTCAGCGCGCGCTCCTGCGGTGCGGTGAGCTCGAACGGAAGACGTTGCCGCAGCAGCGTGGAAATCAAACCCGTTGGTTGTAGCGCTGGCGCCTGCTCATGTGAAAGCAACGACTTCGCGTCGCGTAGCGCCAGTTGCTGCGCGAGCAACTCGTCGAACTTCACACGTTGCCACGCCGGATGCGAGCGGCTTTCAAGCGGTACGATCGGTTCGCTGTTGGACGGCGCATGCAACACATCAAGCGCCGCCCGCCACGGCGGTAGTCCCACCGTTTCGGTCACCATGCGCGGCAGTAGATCGCGCTGCCAATCGGCGACTTTGCGCGCCTTGCCGACCAGCGTGCGAATGGCGGCCTGCGCTACGCCCGCAGCGCTCGGGTAGACAGGCGTTAGTTTGGCGGCGGGCGCGGCTTCGTCGTTAAGGGCGATCTCCAGTGTAGGCGCGGCTTCGGTGTCCGCTTTCTTGAAGATCGGGTGCACCATTTCCAACCCATACCGGCCTTCGCGAATTTCGCCGAAGACGCGGGCTGTCGCCCCCACCTTGAGCGCCTGCGTGATGCTCGGATAGAAATTGAAGTACCGGAGCGTGAGCCGTGGCGAGAAATTGTTACCACCGTCGTCGCCTACTGCGCGCAGCAACGCCACGAACTGACGGCGTGGTCGAAACACGGTTTCGGCATGCTCAACGACGCCTTCCACCACTACGGACTCACCTACTGTCAGCTCGCCAATGGCACGCACCCGTGTTTGGTCTTCATACCGCATCGGCAGGTGCAGCAACAGATCGCGCAAATGATGAATATCCAACTTTGCGAATTTTGGTCGCAAAGCGGGCGGCAAATACGTCTTATCGGCTTGTTCGGTGCTCACTTTTCACAGTGTATCGGCAGCGGGCGCGCCCTTCGATGTATGTCGAATGGACAATTGCG
>JAGNQL010000074.1 GCA_017989135.1 Burkholderiales bacterium | reverse complement strand
CTTCACGCCGAGCGAGTCGACGAGCGCCTTATGCACGCGCACAGAGTCGCGCATCGCGACCACAGGGAAGCTCATGCCGTACGGCTTGCCGGTGTCGGGGTTGATCGACGACGGGCCGGTGGTGGTGACCATCGGGTCTTTGGTGTTCAGGTTTGAGAGCGTGTCGGCGCTGATGACGAAGAACTTGTCGGTATCAATCGGTTTGCCCGGACCGATGATCGAATCCCAGTAGCCGGCCATGACGTCAGCAGCTTTGTATTTTCCCGCTGCGTGTGAATTGCCCGAATAGAAATGCGCAATGAAGATCGCGTTGTCACCCGCAGCGTTCAACTTGCCGTAGGTTTCGTAACCCACTTTCACGTTCTTGATCGCCTTGCCGCCGAAGGTTGTGTAGCTCGGCAGTTCGAACACTTTCTTCTCGGTCATCAGCGGCGTTTGCGCGTAAACCGACACGGCGCTGAGCGCGCCGATTGAGAGCGCTGCAGCGAGCGCAAGCGAACGGAAAAACTTCATGTAAATCCCCTTTTTGGTGTGAACGGTGAACGCGAAATTTGTTGAAGTAGTTTTAGCACTGGGCGGGCAAAATCGTGACGCTCGGCCACCGCGCGGCGTAATTTTTCTTTGCGACGCGCTCGTTGTAGTTTGCGACCGTAGCGCGCACCGGGTTGTGGCGAATGGTCATAGAGAACAAGTCGTCGAAGGTCAGTGAGCCGTGCGGCGCGATAACTCGAATTTCATCGTCGTCGGTCAGCGTGACGCCAATGCAGGTGACGAACTCGGGCCACGTAGCAATCGCGTCTTCAAGCGAATGCAGCGGCGCAACGGCGCGACCGAACACCGACTCGAACCATTGATGCACGCCAGCCTGATTCGTCACCTCCCATGGCACGGTCGGCGTAAGCGTTTGGAGTGCGCGTTGAAGCTGCGCGTCACGTTCAGCGGAAATGTCGGCCGCGTCGAAGTACGCGACATCAACGTCTGCCAACATCGACGGCGCGGCATGACCCGAGAGAGAATCCCAGACGACATTGCGCACCGCCCCCGCGCCGATGCACCATGACGAAAGGCCCAGCGTGCGTACCGCGTGCAGCCACGACATGAAGGGCTTGTTTCGACGAATGAGCGCTTTGAGCTTTTGGGCTGCGAGCGAAGGGACGTTCATGGTTCGACAAGCTCACCACGAACGGAGTGATCACGACATTTCACGCTCAGAGGACGATGCGTTTTTCCATGAAAACGCTGAGCGGATCATCTGGGTAGTCGCCGTAGCGGCCGCAACGGGTGAAGCCGGAGCGTTCGTAAAGCGCAATGGCTTCGTGCTGATGGATGCCGGTTTCTAGGCGCAGGCACGGACAGTCGGCGCGTGCTGCTTCGGTCTCTATGGCAGTCATGATCGCTTTGGCCAGGCCGCGGCCGCGCTCGTTCGGTTGCACATACATGCGCTTGACCTCGCCGTAATCGCCCATGAGCACCACCGCGCCGCAGCCGATGGCCGGGCCGCCTGGTGCGTCGCGCATGACGACGAACAGAACGTTCGGCTGGGTGAGCGAATTGATGTCGAGCAGATGGTTGCTCTCCGCCGGGTAGAGCGAGGATTGGTATGCGTCGAGCGCGTAGATGAGCGCGATGACGTCGGGCTGATTGGGGGATTCTCGAGTGATTTGCATACGTCGTTAAAGTTTAACGGCGAGGCATTGAGTCGATACAGCTTTTAGGCACCACCGACCAGTGGGCGGTCGTTTCGGCCATAAAAACATACATATCAACGATCAGCATTTATCGGCTGCAACCGCCGCTTGGCTGTCGCTTAGCACTAAAAGCTGTTACGCGCGATTGCAACGCGTAAGGGGGCGTATTGCGCCCTGTACTGAGGCGAACGATTCAGCCGCGCAGGCTGGGTTGCAAACCCAGCGTTCGGGCGCATCGGATGAGCGCCGGGTTTTCAACCCAGCCTACGCGGCGGCGAGTTCCGCGACGCGCACGCGTTTAGTCAAACACCGGCGATTCAACGCCGAGAACGTTGTGCAGCTTAGTGCTGGTCGTTGTGTATTGCAGCGACACTTTCTTGTCCGGGAAGATGTATTTCGCGGAGCCGAACGCGGCGAGCGCGGCTTCGTGAAAACCCGAAAGAATCAGCTTCTTCTTGCCGGGATAGGTGTTGATGTCGCCGACGGCGAAGATGCCCGGAATGCTCGTTTCGAACTTTTCGGTATCGACCTTCACTTGGCGGCGCTCGATATCGAGGCCCCATTCGGCGATTGGGCCGAGGCGTGGCGATAGACCGAAAAACGCGAGCAGGTTGTCGAGCGGCAAACGGCGCGTGACGCCATCCAAGCTAGTGACTTTGACCTCTTTGAGCACGCCCTCTTCGGCTTCGAATCCGGTCACCTGTCCGGTGATGTACATCATCTCCTGCGCATCGCAGAGCGCTTTCATTTTGGCGACGCTTGCCGGTGCAGCGCGGAATTCATCGCGACGGTGAATGAGCGTGACGCTCTCTGCGATCGGTTGCAGCGAGAGCGCCCAGTCAAGCGCCGAATCGCCACCGCCGAGGATGACCACGTTTTTGCCGGCGTACTGCTTTGGTTCACGCACGCGATACGCGAGCTGGCCGTTGCCTTCAAATTGCGTGATGCCTTCCACCTTCGGTTTGCGCGGCTCGAACGCGCCAACGCCACCGGCGATGAACACGGTTTTGCTGATGAAGCGTGTGCCAGCAGAGGTTTCGACGTCGAAGCGACCGTCTTCGCGTTTGGCGAGTTGAGTGACAACTTGACCGAGGTGGAATGTGGGCTTGAACGGCTCGCACTGCTTGAGCAACGCATCGGTCAGTTCTTGGCCGGTACACACCGGGATCGCGGGGATGTCGTAAATAGGCTTGTCGGGGTAGAGCTCGATGGGCTGGCCACCGGCTTGAACCAACGCGTCAATGACGTGCGCTTTGATTTCTAGGAGGCCAAGCTCGAACACTTGGAACAAGCCAACAGGGCCAGCGCCCACGATAACGGCATCGGCCTCGATGGGCGCGCCAGCGGCGTTGAGAGCTTCAGGGATGGCGGGATTTACGATCATGTCCACGGTTGACTGCATGCAAGATGTTGAATTCTCTCAATTTTATGTTGCAGCGCACAGGCGTAATCGCCTCGTTTGGCGTTTTCTTATTCCAAATCAAACGGTTAGGGCTTGCTTCCCGAGCTGTGCGAAACAGTGAGTTGCTGATACGCCCGCTCGCCCAACACAGCCAACTTGTCCTTGCTTTGGGTGCCGGTCAGCGCGTAACCAAAACGACCGTCAACCCAGTAGAAACTCTGTGCCGCACCGTCGGACGCGAAGCGAAATGCGGTTTCGGTGCTTTGCTGGTTCGCCGCCAACACCGAAACATGCAGCGTCACGCGCTCGCCACCGGTGGCCTCGTACATAAACTGCGCGCGCGCCTGACCTTCCGTGCCCGGAAGCAATCGTCCGCCCACCAACGAAAAACCCAGCGCGGACAAATCCGGCGTACTGAGCTTTGCGCCCAGGCGCTTCGACAGCCATTGCATCAAGTGCTCGCGCTGGTCGACGCCGACTTCCACGGGATGGCGTTGCTCGGGTGTGTACACGACATGCGCAACACGCGCTTCTTGCACGAAGCTTGGCGTCGCGAGCGCGAGGCTTGCAGTTGCGGCGGTCCCGGTCGTCGCATGTAGCCACCAACCGCTGAACACACCGACAGCAAGGAGCGACGCAGCCATCGCCATCTGCAACGGCCAACCGAGGCGCCAGGTTGGGCGTAAAGCGTCGGTGAGCGCCGTCGGAACGGCCTCGTCAAGCAAGCCGCGATGCAAGCCTTGCAGCTGCGCCCGCTGCGCCTGCCATGCCGCGACGCGCGCCGCGTCCGCCGGATGTTCGCGCAGCCACATAGTGACAGCTTCGATACGCGCGGCGGGCAGCAAACCATCAACCAGCGCATGCAAATCGGCTTCGGTCACGGCAGTTGAATCGGAATGTTCAATTTTCATTTACAGCCTGTGCGGTTTTGATCACTCGCAAGTTTGGTCGTGTGGCGCTCTCGCTCGCAGCGTCCGTAGACATCAGTTCGCGCAGTTTTTCGCGGCCGCGTGAGAGTCGGGACATGACGGTACCAACCGGCACGCCGGCGATGCTCGCCGCCTCGGCATACGAGCATTCCTCTACGCACACCAGCAGCACGACTTCGCGCAACGTCGGGCTCAGCTGCGCCAGCGCCGCCTCAATGTCCATGCGGGTCGCGGACTGCTGCGCGGTGTCGCCCAATGCTAGGCCAGCTGAAGCGTCCAATTCGTCATCGAACGCCTCTTCAAGCATTTCAGTGCGCACATGATTGATGTGCACGTTGTGCATCATCGAGAGCAACCAGCCGCGTAGGCCGGTGCTCTCTGCGCTGCCGACAAGCGCCGAACTGGGTTGTGGCCGCCACAGCGACCATTTTCGGCAAGCGCGCTCGAGCGTGTCTTGCACCAGATCGTCGGCGCGCTCGCGACTGCCCGTGAGCAGTCGCGCGTAACGCCGAAGCCGCGGAATGTGCGGCAGCGCCTGTTCAACGCCCATCGAACGCTCGACTACACATTACGGCGTGGCTACGCGCCAAATTTTGTTGAAACCATCACCGGTTTTGTCGCCCGGCTTGGTGTCCTTCGCCCAGAAGTACAAAGGCTTGCCGTTGATCGCGTATTGCTTCTTGCCATCGTCGCGTGTGACGATCGAATACGGCGCAGCGGCCGTCGCACCGTCGGCAGCCAAGAGCGGCGGCCAGTTGGTCGCGCAGGGCCCGTTACATACACTCTTCCCGCTACCGGCGGTATCTCGGTCGAACGTGTAGAGCGTCATTCCGTTGTCGCCCGTCAGCACACCGCCAGCGGTTTTGGTCGGAGCAGCAGCCATCGTCGCGCAGCCAGCCAGCACGGCTACGCCGAGAGCAGCGAAGAGAAAAGATTTGATACGCATAGAAGTGTCCTCTTAGGATAAAGCGGGATCGCATAACGGTAAACACCCGTTTCGCCCCGTTTATTCCGTTGAGGGGAAAATATTTTCGGAACGTGAGCAGCTGGACGAGAGCGATTCACGCAGCGCCTGTAATGCCGTCATCCTCGGCGAACAGGCGATCGAGGACGTAACTCAGTGCAGCGCGTTCGAATCGAGAGAGCACCTTGCCACGTTCTGGATCCCCGCTTCGCGAGGATGACGGCAAATAACTGGACATGATCGCTCACCGATTCCCGGCCACCGCTCCCTAATCGCCGCTAGTCAGCATCCAACAACTTGTCAATTCCCTTCGTATCCACCGCCGCACCGCGCAGCGACGCGCAGTCCACGCCCTGCTTTTCGAGGGCTCCGCAAATCGCATTGAGGCGCGCATCAAGCTCAGCGCTGTGATCGAGCAACTTGTGGATCGCTTGCACCAGTGGGTCGTCGAGATCCGCCGAAATGCCGTACGCCGAGAAGCCGATTTTCTGCGCAGTGACTTCGCGCTTTTCTTTGGTTTCTTTGGTGATGATGCGTGCCGGAATGCCGACTGCCGTTGCGCCGGGCGGCACGGCTTTGAGCACGACCGAATTGGAGCCCACGCTCGCGCCCTCACCCACCGTAAAGCTGCCAAGCACTTTCGCGCCTGCGCTAACGATGACGCCCTTAGCTAGCGTCGGGTGGCGCTTCGCGCCGCGCTCCAGGGACGTTCCGCCAAGCGTGACGCCTTGATAAATCGTGCAATCGTCATGCACTTCGGCCGTCTCGCCAATCACGATACCCATACCGTGATCAATGAACACGCGACGCCCAATAAACGCACCCGGATGAATTTCGATGCCCGTGAAGAATCGCGACAAGTGCGACACCCAACGCCCCGTGCGCTTAAAGCCGCCACGCCACAATGCATTCGCAACGCGATGGAAACGAATGGCGTGAAACCCAGGGTACGAGAGCCAAATGTCGAGCCCCGAGCGCGCGGCCGGGTCCTTGCTGCGAATGGCCTGAATATCTTCGCGGATGCGATCAAACATGAATGAGTGCGAAACGACGGGCGTCGGAGTGAAAAAATCGTAGTTATCTTATGACAGTTGCCTCGCCACCGCCGACGCCAGAGCGAAGACCACAGACGTCACGCTGGCAATTTGATGCGCCGCAGCACTCAAAAGCGGCAGGCGAAAGGTTCCATTTATCTCGTTGCGTGACGATCGCTCCGCGCACGACCGACACGGCGCATTGACAGTCCCGACGCGCTATGAAACTCTTCTTGTGTGAAGCCAATGCAGGGTTGGCTACCGCTGTTGTGACGTTGATCACATGGCCCACATCAATCAAGGAGGCACTATGACAGTCTGGAACAAGCTCGGCCGCGTCGCGGGCGCAATGTCTGTGGCATGGCTCGCGACCACCGCGATGCCAACCGTGGCGCAAGCGCCGATCACCCTTCACGGTGCGGTGCAATTTGCCGATGATCATGCGTTCAATCGCTCGTTACTGAAATTCGAGGAGTTGGTCAAAAAGTACTACGGCAAGCCGATCAATTTCGTATTGCACCGAAACAGCGAGTTGGGTTTAGAGAAGGATTACTTTGCCTACATGAACCAAGGCAAGGCGGTGGACTACGCCATCGTGTCGCCCGCGCATATGTCGACATTTTCCAAAGCGGCTCCGTTCATCGACGCGCCCTTCTTATTCCGCGATCTCAATCACTGGAACAAGGTGCTGGATCAGGATGTGCTCAAACCCATCGCCGATGAAGTCGCGCAAAAAGGCGACGTGATGCTCATTGGCTATGCCGGTGGCGGTACGCGAAACATTTTCGCGACAAAATCGTTTGCCACGATGGCGGAGATGAAGGGCTTGAAAGTACGCGTGCAAGGCGCTCCAATTTGGAGCCGCACGTTCAACGCGGTGGGTATGGCACCGACCGTGATCGCGTACAACGAGGTTTACAACGCGATCCAAAACGGCGTGATCCAAGCAGGTGAAAACGAAGCGGCCGGCGTCGAGGCCATGAAGTTTTATGAAGTCGGCAAGTTTCTGAACGTCACGCAACATGCAATCACCATTCGTCCGATTTGCTTCTCGGCAAAAACGTTCAAGACGTTGCCAGCCGACTTGCAAGCAGCGATCATGAAGGCGGGCAAAGAAGCGGGCAAGTACGGACGTGACATTGAGTCGTCAGAAGATCAAGCGAAGCTCGATGCACTCGCCAAAGCGAACAAGCTGACGCTCGTGCCATTTAAAGAGCGTGCAGCGATGCAAAAAGCGGTTGATCCAGTGATGATGACTTACGCCAAAGAGATCGGCGCCGACGGCATTTTTGCGCGTATTAACGCAATCAAGTAATCCTCATAGCGAGCACCCTACGGCGGCGCGTCTTCGGACGCCCGCCGCGTTTTTCTTGCCCGTCGCCACACTAAATTAAGGTTCGCCATGACCCGCTTTCTGGATCGCTGGTATCAACTGCTCACGTGGATCATGGCGGTTACCGTCGCGGTATTGATCATCCCGGTAACGCTGCAAATTTTTTCACGCTACACGAGCTTGATTCCCAGCTATATCTGGACGGAAGAGATGAGCCGCTTTTTCTTCGTGTGGATGGTGATGCTGGGCGCGATGATAGGCGTGCGTGATCGTTTGCACTTTGATGTCGATGTGTTTCCCGATTTGTCGCCGCACAAAAATGCGTTGCTGCGATTGGTGGCCAATGCCTTGACGCTGATATTTACGGCGGTTGTCATTTGGTGGGGTATCGAATTCACGCGATTTGGATGGAACCAAACCTCGGAACTCGCGGACTTGCCGATGTGGCTAATTTTTATCGCGTGGCCGATAACGGGGCTGTCGTGGTTTCTATTCCAAATGGATCATTTCCGCAGCGATTGGCGTGATTTCAAGAACCCGCACCTGAAGCTTACAACAGCCGCTGGCGCGATTGGTATCGACGGAGAACGCCATGAATAGCGCCGCCGTTCTCTCATCAGGCAACGCAGCGTGGGTTCTGTTTGGCGGCTTCTTTTTGCTGCTGGTGCTCCGGGTGCCCGTTGCTTTCGCGTTAGGTCTTGCTTCGTTGCCCGTGCTCATCATTGAGCCACGACTGTCACCAATGGTGATCTTCAACGAGATGTTTAAGTCGTACAACTCGTTTATTTTGTTGTCGGTACCATTCTTTTTGCTCACTGCAAATTTGATGAACGTAGGCGGCATTACGGATCGGCTGATGCGGATGTCACGGGCGCTTGTGGGGCACTTTCCCGGCGGCTTGGCGCAAATCAATGTGCTGCTCTCGATTTTTTTCGCAGGAATCTCCGGATCGTCCACTGCCGACGCCGCAAGCCAAGGCAAGCTCTTTATTCAGGCGCAGGTAAAAGAGGGTTACGACCTTTCGTTTTCAATTGCCATTACGGCCGTCTCTGCCGTGCTTGCGGTGATTATTCCGCCTTCGATTTTGATGGTGGTGTGGGGCGGCGTGATCTCGACCTCGATTGGCGCAATGTATCTCGCGGGCGTGTTGCCGGGTGTGTTGCTGGGTCTCGCGCAAATGGCCACGGTGCATGCGTACGCAAAGCGTCGCAACTACCCGGTGTATCCGCGGTCGACGCTTAAAGAAATCGTCAAATCCACGTTCACGTCAATTCCCGCGTTAATGACACCGCTCATCATTGTGGGTGGAATCCTCGCCGGTTGGTTCACGGCGACCGAATCCGCTGCAATCGCGGTGCTCTATGCCGCGACCTTGTCGCTGTTTTATTACCGCGAGATGAACCTGAAACAGCTGTACCAGGCGATCATCGAAACCGGCAAGCTCTCCGGGGTTGCGCTTTTTTGCGTTGGTACCGCGTCTGTGTTTGGATGGTTGCTTGCTTACTACCAAATCCCCAAGGCTGTGCTCTCTGGTGTTCAAGGGTGGGAGTTGGGCCTCATCGGCACCGGCTTTCTGATTGCAGGAGCATTTCTCGTGGTGGGATGTTTTCTGGACGCTATTCCCGCCATCATCATCGTAGGCACGACGCTGCAACCACTGGCGGCTGCCGTTGGCATGCACCCGGTATCGTTCGCCATCATCGGCATTGTGGCGCTGGCGTTTGGATTGGTTACACCGCCGTACGGGATGTGCCTGATGGTCTCGTGTGCCGTGGCGAAGGTTCCGCTCAAATTTGCGATCAAAGACACCATGATTATGTTGGTACCGATGCTATTGGTGCTGGTGCTCATGATCGTTTTCCCCGAATTACCGCTGTTGCTGCCACGGTGGGTTTCGCCCGATTTGCTTAAGTAGTCGCTATGAATTTCACAAAACTGTGTGCGGGTTTTGGAGTTGAGACGCGTGATGTGGATGTGGCGCGCCTTGACGATGCATCTTTCCAAACGTTGTGGAAAGCGTGGCTAGAAAATCATGTGTTGGTGCTTCGCGGGCAATCACTAGACGCGGCGCAATTTCATGCGTTTGCGCGCCGCTTCGGAAAACCGGAGCCGCATGTGATCAATCAGTTTCACCATCCTGCCGAGCCAGATATTTTGGTGCTGTCGAACGTGCTGCGCGACGGCCAGCCCACTGGCCTACAAGACGCGGGCACCTATTTTCATACCGACTATTCGTACTTAGACGTCCCGGCACGTTGCACCACGCTTTACTCGTTGACCGTGCCATCCACCGGTGGCGCGACGCTGTTCGCTAACCAGTGTGCCGCGTACGACGATTTGACGGAAACGATGAAGACGCGCATCGAACCCCTCATTGGGCGTCACCATTACGGCAACCGCGACGATCTGAATCGAAACTCGCGCACAGTGGCTTCGGTCTTGACGGCCGATCAAGAAGCAAGAATGAAGTGGGTGCGGCACCGCATAGCACGCCCGCACCCTATCAGCGGACGAAAAGCGTTGTATTCAGTGTCCGGAAGCTCGTTCGGGATCGAAGGCATGCCCGACGACGAGGCCGTCGATTTACTCGACGAACTAAAACGCCATGCCACACAACCGAAATATCAATACGCGCTCTCGTACGGCGTGGGCGACATCGTGGTGTGGGATAACGCCGCCCTCTTGCACTCGGCCACGCTCACCCCACCCGAGTGCCCACGAACTCTGTGGCGGGTGACGATCAAAGAAGACGCTGCCAATTTGGAAAAATTGGATTAGCGGCGACTGAATTGCGCTCCGCTACCCGCCGCGCAGCCGACGGAAAGTGTTTGTCCCATGCCATGCTCATTGACGTCGCGCCGTCGATGCGGCCGCCAACGTGATGGTCAGAGAGAGCAAGATAGTTGCGCACAACGCGTGGATTGAATCATCGTGTTTGCGAATGTTTTGAGCCTCGCCGATTCACTCGCTAAACTAGCAGCATGAGTTCCCTTTTCGATTCCGACGCAGCACACGCTGGCGACCGCACTACCGCCGTAATCGAAGCGTTGGCTCAGTTGGCTAAGCGCGCACCGACCGGGCATCTGGACAGTTTGCGTAAAGGCGAGGCGTTAGCACCAACGTGGCGCGTTTTTTTCGAGAAAGCGCTTGCCTCCTTGCCGACCGGCGAAGCTGCCGCATTGTTGGCGGGTGAACCGCTCGACGCGCTGTTGGCGAAATTTGAAGAGCTCAACGGTTCGTTGCGCCGAAAAGTCGAAGACAACGGCGTCACCTACAACCTCTACACCGACGCGCTAGAAAGCGAAGGCCGACAGTCGCGTCCGTGGTCGCTAGATTTGCTGCCGATGATCATGGATCAGTCCGAGTGGGCGCAGATCGAGCGGGGTGTGGCGCAACGCGCTGAACTTTTGAACCTAATGCTCGCCGATATTTACGGCGAGCAGCGCTTGGTGCGCGGCGGCATGCTGCCTACTGCGCTCATTCAAGGGCACCCGGCGTACCTGCGGCCCGCTCACGGCATTCAACCTCGCGGCGGAACCTTTCTGCATGTCGCGGCCTTCGACATGGCGCGCGGGCCGGATGGCAATTGGTGGGTTATGTCGCAGCGCACTCAAGCGCCATCGGGCTTGGGCTATTCGCTCGAAAACCGCATGATCGTCTCGCGCCTGTTCCCGGAAGCGTTTCGTGCATTGCACGTTGACAAACTCGCCGCTAGCTACAAAGCGCTTATTTCTAGCCTGATCGCGCACAGCGCAGCCGGACGCGGCGCGCGCGTGGTTTTGCTCACGCCGGGGCCGTACAACGAAACGTACTTTGAGCATGTCTACCTTGCGCGCTATCTTGGCATTGCGCTCGTCGAGGGCGGCGATTTGGTGGTGCGTGATGAGCATGTCTGGATCAAAACGCTCAAAGGCTTGGAGCCTGTTGACGTCGTTTTGCGGCGTCTTGACGATGATTTTCTTGACCCACTGGAATTGCGCGCGGATTCGGCGCTCGGCATTCCGGGCTTGATGCAGGCATATCGTGCGGGCAATGTGGTGCTCGCGAACGCGCCGGGTACGGGCTTCCTAGAATCGGCCGCGATTCTGGGGTTTTTGCCCAAAATTTGCCGCGCGCTCCTCGGGCAGCCTCTCGCGATTCCGTCGATTGCCAGTTGGTGGTGCGGCGAGCGTGCTGCGCTGCGGACCTTGATGCCGCAGCTTTCAGATTACGTCTTGAAGCCGACGTTCAATGATCGCGGCCGCCGCTTTGTACCCGCGATTGCGCGCGCGTTCACAACACGAGAGCGCGAACAGTGGACCGGAAAAATCGCGATGCGACCGGAAGATTTTTCGGCGCAAGCTTTTTTGCCACTCTCCCACACACCGAGCTGGCAGGGAGTCGCTACGGGCACCGCGGCTGGAGCGCAGCACGCCCCCATTGCGAGTCGCGCGGCGATGGTGCGTGTCTTTGCGCTATCGAATGGGCCGGGCAAGTGGCATGTCATGCCCGGCGGCCTCGCGCGAATTGCCCCCGAAGGGCGAGATGTCGTGTCGATGTATCGCGGGGGCAGTTCTGCGGATTTATGGGTTATCACCGGGCGCGTGACCGACGAAGCCGCGCCGCTTCCGACAATGCTCACGCCACTGGCGGCGCACCGCGCACCCATCGGAATCGCGAGCCGCGCCGCGGAAAATCTGTTTTGGTTCGGGCGCTATACGGAACGCATTGAGAACACCACGCGCCTTGCGCGTGTAACGCTTGAAGCGCTCGCGAGCGAAGTGGAAGAAACCCCCGAAACACTCGCGTGGCTGCACAAATTGGCGCTCTCAAACGGACTCGTCAGCAAAGAAGTGCCCACACCGAAACAGTCGCCGCAGGTGTTTGAGCGAGCGCTCATCGCCTCGCTCTCTGATCGCAGCGCGAAGCTTGGCGCATACAGCGTAGCCGCGACGCTTTCGTCATTAAAGTTCGCCGCGTTTGCGGTGCGCGAGCGGTTAGCTCTGGAGCAGTGGTCACTGGTCGCGGCAAGCGCCGCTGAATTCGAGACGATGATGTCGGCCGGTGCCAGCAGTGCCATCAGCGCCAACAGTGCTGAGAGCAAGCATGCACCAACCTATTCCGCGCAACAAGCGTTGCGAGCGCTAGAG
>JAGNQL010000073.1 GCA_017989135.1 Burkholderiales bacterium | reverse complement strand
CTGCTGTTCGCGCCTGCTTTTCGCGTTTCACGCAGTTCACCCGCAGTTCGTCGCACGCCCGTAGTCGTAAGAAAAGCATTCCCATAAAGTTCACTCCATCGCAACGACGCGACGACCAACAAACCAACCGACACGCCAAGGAAGCAATCATGAACCGCTCTTTCAACATCCTCTCCCGTACCGAATCAGCCGCTACCGCGATCAGCGCAAGCTTGCTCTCCGTAGTCACCATCGGTGCAGTCATGGCGCTCTTCTCAACCGCCACGCCTGATGCGGCGAGCCCAGCGTTGATCGCTTTTGATACTGTTGTGATCACCGCAAGTAAAAACATCTAAGACGTCGAAATCAACGCGTGCCATGTGCACGAATTTCAACGTATTACGTTTACGTCTCTCCACTGCTTGATGGGGACCTTGCAATGAAATTTTTGATTCTCTTTTTTGTTTGGTGCGTGCTCCTCGTGGTGGCATGGCCGCTTGCACTGATCGCACTAGTCCTTTGGCCGGTGATTTGGCTCATTTCGCTGCCGTTTCGGCTTATTGGCATCACGTTTGACGCCGTGTTTGCGCTTATTCGCGCCATCCTCCATTTGCCAGCACGTTTGCTTGGCGGTGCTCGCAAGGCGTAGCGCCGCGATCATCGAGGCGCGCCAAAGCGCGCCGCCTCGTTAACATTGAGGCATGGCCCGCAAAAATCGCAATGAAGCTCTCCCGCAAGTTCGGTTGAAGAGCGAACGTAAATACGTTCACCCCCTGATCTTTCAAAAAATGGTCGAGCGCCCGCGCGAGCGCATCGTGCCCGGCGATCTCGTCGAAGTGCTGAGTGTTGACGGCGAGTTCATCGGTCGCGGCATGCTGAACATGCAAGCGCCGATGGCCATTCGTCTGCTCACCGAAAAAGAAGACGAAATCGTCGATGCCCAATTCATCGCCGAGCGCATCGCCGACGCCGTGCGCCTGCGTCGCACGATATACGGGCTCGACGCAGTGACCGATGCCTACCGTGTGATTCACGCCGAGGGCGACGGATTGTCCGGCCTGATCGTGGATCGCTTTGGCGACGTGCTGGTGGTTGCGTTTTACGCGGCGGGTATGTGGCGCATGCAGCATTGGATTTTCGATGCGCTCTTGACGCAGTTCCCGGATTCGCAGATTTTTGCGTTTGGCGACGACAACGCGCAAAAGCAAGAAGGCTTCGACTGCCCACTAGGCAAACCGCCGAAGCCGGTGATCATCACTGAACACGGCGTGAAATTCCATGTGCCTATCGGCGGGAAACACAAGACCGGGTTCTTCTGCGATCAGCGCGACAACCGCCAACGTTGGGGCGAGCTGATCAAAGCGACCAAGAGCGCGAGCATGCTCGACCTTTGTTGCAATTCCGGCGGCTTCGCGGTGTACTCGGGCGTCAATGGCGCGACCGACATCACAGCAGTGGACCTCGACGAAGAGGCCGTTGAATTCGCCACACGAAATTTGCGTTTGAACGACGTGAAAGCGAAAGTCGCGCAGGCCGATATTTTTCCTTGGCTACGCGAAGCGCAGGAAGCGGGCAAGCGCTGGGACGCCGTCGTGCTCGACCCCGCGAAGATGACGCGCGCGCGCGACGAAGTGATTGACGCGCTGAAAAAATATCTCGACATGAACAAGCTCGCGCTCAGCGTGGTCAAGCCCGGGGGCCTGTTCCTCACGTGCTCATGCACAGGTGTGGTGAGCGAAGAACAATTTCTTGACATGCTGCGCCGTGCGGCGTTTTACGCGGGACGTGAAGTGCAAGTGCTCGAAGTGCGTGGCGCGGGGCCCGATCATCCGTGGCTCGCGCAGGTCAACGAAAGCCGCTATTTGAAATCGGTATTTTGTAGGGTCCTGTAATCTTTGTCGTCATTCCGGCGAAGGCCGGAATCCAGTGCGTAACCCGCGCTTAGCGCGCCTGATTTGATTCACGCCATGCTTCCATTCCAATCCATTTCCTTCACCGCCGTTGAACCCGGCAAGCACGTCTTGATTCTTGGCGCGGTGCACGGCAACGAACTCGCGGGCATGCATGGCATTCGCCGTGTAGTCGCCGAAATCGAAAGCGGCGCGCTCGACATCGCGCGCGGCAGCGTCACCTTCGTGCCGATCACGAACCCGATGGCGTACGCGCTGAAACGTCGCATTGGCGACCGCAATCTCAATCGCAATCTTGCGCCGACCGACACACCCACCGAGTTCGAAGATCACATCGCCAACTGGCTCTGTCCGCTCATGGCGAAACACGAAGTGCTGCTCGATCTGCATTCGTTTCAAGCGCAAGGACAAGCGTTTGTGATGGTGGGACCAACCAACAACAGCGGCGCGCTAGAGCCCACCATTCACGGCGACGTCGAGCGCGATTGGGCGCTGCGCCTGGGCGTGAACCGCGCGGTTGACGGCTGGCTCTCGACCTACGCGGTGGGTGTCGCGGAGCGCATCGCACGCGCAGCGAAATTCAACCCGACGGGCGAGAAACGCCACGACCTCCACCCAAAATACGGCGTCGGCACAACGGAATACATGCGCACCACGGGCGGCGCGGCGCTCACGCTCGAATGCGGCCAGCACAACGACCCGAACGGCCCCGAAGTGGCCTACCGCGCGATCCGCAACACACTCGCACTGTTCGGCATAACCAACGACGCGCCACCGCCGCCCGCAATAAACGTTGAGGGCCTGCACCTCGGCGCCGTCATCGACAAGTTCGATAAAGCCGACGCCTTCGCACGTGGGTGGCAAAGTTTCGATGCTTTGAAAGCCGGTGACGTCATCGGCACTCGCGCCAACGGCGAAGTCGTTCGCGCGCCTCGCGACGGCTACATCGTGTTTCCGAACGCTCTTGCCGAAGCGAACAACGAATGGTTCTACCTCGCGGAAGCAACCGCCCGCTTCTCGGTTTCGCGTTAACAGCTTTTTGCCTCTAGCGACAGCCTGGCGGTAGTTTCAGCACGTTTAATCACATAGTTGACTTTATACGAAAAGCAGCTGAAAGCGCCACTTGGCTGTCGTTCTGAGCAAAAAGCCATATCACGAGAAATTACGCAGTGCAGCAAAGGCCTCGTCGTCGTGCATCGTCTGCGTTTTTCCGAGCTCGATGCGCTCCACGCGCCACGGCCCGATGGCTGCGCGAATTAGCCGTAGCGTCGGCAGCGCGACCGCAGCCGTCATGCGGCGCACTTGTCGGTTGCGACCTTCGTCTAGCGTGAGTTCAATCCACGAATCCGGCACGCTTTTGCGCACACGAATCGGCGGATTTCGCGGCCAAGGTTCGGAGCGGCTTTCCAGTACGCGTGCATGGATTGCCTGCGCCGGACCATCGTTCAACGTGACGCCGCGCGTGAGTTTGTCCGTGTGCTCGCGCGTCGCGACGCCCTCAACTTGCGCCCAATAGGTTTTGGTCACCGTCGAGCGATCTCCAGCAATCGCGGCCTGCAACGCACCGTTGTCCGTCAGCAATAGCAGCCCTTCGCTATCCGCGTCGAGTCGTCCCGCCGCGTAAACATTCGGGGTATCGATGAACTCAGCGAGCGTGCGCCACTTGCCGCCGTCGCTAGTGAATTGCGAGAGGACACCGTAGGGTTTGTTGAACAAAACGAGCATGCGTGAATGCTACGCGGCTCGCGTCCGGCACCTACGTCGCGACTACGGTGTCATGGCGTCAGCGGATAGCCACACGACGCCACCAGGAACGCCAGCACCTTTAACGGCGTGTTTCGCGGTGCGTTGAAGGTGATGCCGTTGGCAGCGGCCGGGAGTGTCATGCCCAGCTGCAACCGGGTAATAAACAATCCGTCTACGAGCGGGTTCATCACGCCGTCGCCATCTACGTCGAAGCAGTTCGCTGGCGGCGGCGGAGTGCCGACGGTACCCGTGAGCGGAACGCTGATCGTCGCTGGCGTCACGCCGGACGGGAGCAGCCCGGTGCAGTTGAGCACCGCGTTCTTGACGCCGGCAGTGACCGAGCGGAACGCGACCGAGAGCAAGGCCGATTGTCCCGGCGGGATCGTTACTGCGTTGAACAATTTGGCGAAACTGCCGGCGTCCGCGCCGCCGATCGTGCAGGCGCCGGACGGAATCTCGATGTCGAGCCCATTGGCAGAGGGAGCAGCGACGTTGAACGCGCGGAACGCTGCGTCGCCCACTCGCACCGTACCGAAGTCCAGCACGTTCGGCGCGAGAGTGAACTGCGTCGGCGGTGGCGGCAGCGAGTCCAGCGTGAGCGACGCCACCGAGATGCCGCCCTGATCGCTCGTGCACCGGTCGGTCAGTTCCAACGTCCACGTACCGTTTATCTGCGCACCAATCAACGACGTGAACACGGACAACAGCGGCGTAGTCGGGGCCGGAGAAGTTGCGACCGGGCCGGATACCGTGGTGGCATAGGTGCCCCCCGGGATCACGCCGGCCGGCGCAACGACTGCCGCTTCGGCCGCCCAGATGTTCGCGCTGCTAATCGCCGGGTCAACGAAGGTGTAGTTGCCCGAAAGATGACGTCCGGAACCATTCACGAGGCCGCCCACCGCGCCGATACGCCCAAACAGAGTCGCAGTTGGCGAGCCCCCGGGTGCCTTCAACACCGCTGTAACGTCTCCGGCAAACGCGTGCTGTGGGAAAAAATTCATCGCCACGCGCAGATCGGTCAGCGGCGCCCCCATGCCATTCACGTCGAACGAAATGACGAGCGGAGCGACCGCTCCACTACAGCTAAAAGATCCATCGGGGATGCTTCCCGTTCCAGTGCCCGGGAATGTCAACGGTGCGGCGTGCGCGGGAGCAGCGACGAGTATCGTTGCGGCAAGCGCGGCAACGGCATTGCGGAGAGGAATTAGGCACTTGAGTTTCATCTGAGTCTCTCTGTATCAGTTGTGCTGTCGGCGAATCGCGCAAAGAGCGCGTGGTGGGTGATGTGACGCGGCGACGCTTTGGAGTTTATGACCATAGCTGGCGGGGCACATCGCATGCGGATGCGACAGCGTCTGTGCGATCAACTCACCTCAGGGATTACGGATTTCCCGTCAGCATTCAGACATTGTGTCGCGGGAGACCTCAGCGGCTACGCCAGCGTTTCAACAGTAGCGCATTGGTCACCACGCTCACCGAGCTCATCGCCATCGCTGCGCCGGCCATAACTGGGCTCAGATACCCGAACGCTGCGAGCGGAATGCCAGCCGCGTTGTATGCAAACGCCCAGAACAGGTTTTGCCGAATTTTAGCGACGGTGCGTTTGGAAATTTCGAGCGCGTCGGCCACCAACGAAACGTCGCCGCGCATCAGCGTAATTGCAGCTGCGTGCATGGCAACGTCGGTGCCCGTCCCCATTGCGATGCCCACGTCCGCCGCAGCGAGCGCTGGTGCGTCGTTCACGCCGTCGCCCACCATCGCCACTGTGTGAGTCTTTCCGTCTGCGTCTTGCTTCAGCGTGTTCACTGCCGCAGCCTTGTCACCGGGCAACACGTCGGCCATCACCTCATCGTCCTGCAATCCCAGCCGCCGCGCCATCGCCAGCGCCGCGCCATGGTTGTCACCGGAGATCATTACGATGCGCACACCTCTTTCGCGCAACGCTTGCAACGCTTCCTTCGCGCCCACCTTCGGCTCGTCGCCAAACGCGAGCAATCCGCACAACTGCAACACACCGCCACTTCGCTTCGCCACCGCTGACACTGTCGCCCCACCCGCCTGCAATTGCGCGGCTTGGTCAGTAAGCGTTCCTAAGGAAACGCCGATCTCCTGCATCCAACGCAAACTTCCGATTAACCAATCGGCTTCGCCCACGGTGCCCTCTGTGCCACGACCGGGGACGGCGTGAACGTTTTGTGCGCCTGCTGACGCAGGCAGTGCTCGCGCATCGGCCGCCGCGACGACAGCTCGCGCCAACGGGTGTTCGCTGCCGCGCTGCACCGCGGCTGCGTGGCTCAGCAATTCATCCTCGGTCGTGTCTGTTGCGGCAACGATCTTTGTTAAACGAGGTTGCCCGACGGTGAGGGTGCCGGTCTTATCAAACGCCACCACGTCCACTTTGTGCGCCAGTTCAAGCGCTTGCACGTCCTTGATCAAAATGCCTTGCTTCGCTGCCACACCGGTACCCGCCATGATCGCAGCGGGTGTGGCGAGCCCCAACGCGCATGGACAGGCAATCACCAGCACGGCGACCGCGTGAATCAACGCCAGCTCGCCGCTACCGCGCGCCCACCACCAACCGACTAACGTGAGCAACGCAAACACCAGCACCACCGGCACAAACACTGCGGCAACCTGATCAACCAAGCGCTGGATCGGCGCTTTTGCCACCTGCGCGTCTTCGACTAGTCGAATGATGTGCGCGAGCACCGTTTCGCTGCCGGTGGCCGTAACGCTCATCAACACGCGCCCGTCGCCGTTGATGCTGCCCGCTGTGAGTTTGTCGCCCGCGTTTTTTTCGACCGGCAACGGCTCGCCAGTGAGCATCGATTCGTCCACTTGAGTTCGACCTTCGTGCACCACGCCATCCGCCGCAAAGCGCTCGCCGGGCCGAACCGCCAACGTGTCACCCACGATCAATTCGGCCACGGGCACGTCGGACTCTGTGCCTGATTTTGCAATCACGTGCGCGATCTCGGGCCGCAAAGCGTGTAACGCGCGAATAGCTGTCGTCGTTTGGCGTTTGGCGCGCGCCTCCAGCCACTTGCCCAGTAACACGAGCGTCACGACGACGGCCGAGCCTTCGAAATAGAGATGCACCATCACGTCAGGTTCAGCCGTGAGCCACAACCACATCGACAAGCCCCAACCCGCGCTGGTGCCGATCGCGACGAGCAAATCCATGTTGCCCGACATCGCCTTGAGCGCGCCCCAGCCCGCTTTGTAGAAGCGCGCGCCTAGAATGAACTGCACCGGTGTCGCGAGCAAAAACTGAATCCACGCTGGCAACATCCAGTGCTTACCGAACAAATCGCCGACCATCGGCAGCACCAACGGCGCTGACAGCAGCAGGCCTATCGCAACCGGCATGAATCCGGCCCACGGCGATGCGGAGTCGGCGTCGTCTGCCTGCGCTGCCGTGCGCGGCTCATAGCCGGCATCG
The DNA here is from genome assembly GCA_017989135.1 of Burkholderiales bacterium. GTDB lineage: Bacteria > Pseudomonadota > Gammaproteobacteria > Burkholderiales > Casimicrobiaceae > Casimicrobium. The sequence continues at coordinate 5,423 of JAGNQL010000073.1, read as the reverse complement.
CGCACAGCACGGCGCAAGCGCCCGTCGTTAATCACCGACGGATCAAACGTGATGCGCGCCGATTCTGTCGCAAGATTTACCGTCGCAGCCTGCACGCCCGGCTGCTTCTTCAAAGCCCGCTCCACACGCATGACGCACGACGCGCAGGTCATGCCACCGATAGAAATGTCATCGGTCAGTGTATTTGCCTGGCTCGCAGCTACTGGACTTGCAACTTGAGTGTTCATGGGTAGGCAGCCTAAACCTTTACCTCATGGCAAGGTCAAGTGTTTCCGGACAATTCTATTGATCAACATCAAGCAATCAGTGGCTCGCGACACTTGACCTTGCCATCATGGTAAGGTTCAAAATTACTCCTGACATCAACGTCATCCGACGTTCTTTCAGGAATGAAGAAGGGAACTCAATGCAACACGTCCTCACCGTTCAAGGCATGACCTGCGGCCACTGCGAAGCCGCCGTCACGAATGCAATCAAGAATATCGATCCCAGTGCAACTGTCGTGATCGACCGCGCCAACGAACGCGTTGACGTGCAAAGCGAAATGGCGGTCGATGCATTCTCCGCTGCTATCGCCGAAGAAGGCTACGCCGTTAAGAAAGCTGGGGGTGGCTGCGGCGGGAAGTGCTCTTGTGGCTGATGTGTCTGATGCGGCGGACGCGTTAACGATAGGTGAAGCCGCGAAGCGTTCCGGCGTGAGCGCGAAGATGGTTCGTCATTACGAATCGCTCGGACTGCTCCCGGCCGTCGCGAGGCGACTCAACGGCTATCGCCAGTACAGCGAGCGCGACATTCATACGCTGCAGTTCATCAAGCGATCGCGCGACTTAGGCTTTTCGATGCTGGAAATCTCCGAACTGGTCAGCCTGTGGCGCAATCGTCGGCGCACAAGTGCCAGCGTCAAGCGCATCGCCCAAGCGCACGCCGATGGCCTGAACAAACGCATCGAAGCGATGCAAGAAATGCGCAATACGCTGACGCATCTCATTCATTGCTGCCACGGTGATCAGCGGCCAGACTGTCCGATCCTGGAAGACTTGGCCAGTCCCGCGCACGCGAAGAGCCATTAGGCCTTGGCGAGCCGATTTATTGGCCGACACAGGCATTACGTCGCTGATGAAAACTGCGTTGACGTACATCACTTCGATGCTCACGCACATGCGCTACAAAGGGTGAAAGCTAGCGTGCCTGAATGAGGGTTCAGACCGTTGGCGCGAAAAATAATCGGAGCCGCCCATGCAGCGTGACGCAACCCACGAACGGATCGTTCAGCACCCGGATGAGCTTGAAGCGTTGCTTGATGCGCACACCGCATCAAGTTCGTCCTATGGGCAAATTCTCAAATCAGCTGATCCACCCACCAAACAAGATTTTGAACGCGCGCGTCTGCTGATCGCAACCGCGCCAGCGGATACGTTGCCCGAAACACTCGCGCTTGCGCGGCACACGCTGCACGCGGTGCGCGACATTCCGAAGGTAGATCTCACGCATTTCGAAAGCACGCCGGCGATTGCGAACCTCTTGGCGTCAGCTGTCGTCGAGCGCTACCGAGTGGTGCCGATCATGATGTGGCGCGACGCGGTGGTGTTGGCGGTTGCGGACCTGCTGGAAGAGGACGCGTTTGGTGTGCTGCGCTTTGCGTTGCAGCGGCATTTCGTACTTGTTCGCGCCAGCGGCGTGCAAATTGATGAGACCATCAATCGCCTCTATCGCTCTGCGCAAGAGGCGGAAGAGCTGCGCTCTTTGAACGAGTTGGCCGTCGAACAAGAGCGCCACGCCGAAAGCGACGACCAACGCATTTGGCGCGACGCGGAGCATGTGGCCAAGCGCGCGCCGATTGTGAACCTGGTGGATTCGTTGCTTGACGACGCCGTGCGCATGCGCGCGTCCGACCTGCATTTGCGGCCCGGAAAAGACGAATTTGAAGTGCTGTTTCGCATTGACGGAACGTTGGTGCCGATGCGAAGTCTTCGCGCTGCGCTGCTGCCGGCGGTCGTAAGCCGTATCAAAATTCTGTCGTCGCTCGACATCACTGAGCGGCGGCTGCCACAAGACGGTCGCATTCGCTTGGAGATTGCAGAAAAAGTGGTCGATTTGCGGGTGTCGATCATTCCGGTGCAACACGGCGAAAGCGTCGTGATTCGCGTGCTCGACAAAGGCGCTGGATTGCGCTCGATTGAAGACATTGGATTCAAAGCGTCGGACAAGGCCCGTTTTCTCGACTTGATCCGGCGCAGCTACGGCATTATTTTGGTGACTGGGCCGACCGGTTCCGGCAAAACAACGACGCTCTACGCCGCATTGCAGGCCGTAAAGAAAGAAAACGTCAATATCGTCACGGTCGAAGACCCGATTGAGTACGAGCTCGCCAACACCCGTCAAATTCAACTGCTTCCACAAGTCGATTTCGGTTTCCCGCAAGCGCTTCGTCACATCCTACGGCACGACCCCGATGTGATCATGATCGGCGAAATGCGCGATCTGGAAACGTGCAGGATCGCGGTAGAGAGCGCGCTCACGGGGCATTTAGTGTTCAGCACCTTGCATACCAATGACGCTGCGAGCACGCTGGTTCGACTGTTGGAAATCGGCATCGCACCGTACATGATTCGCTCAGCGGTAATAGGCGTGTTGGCGCAGCGCTTGGTGCGCAAGAACTGCCCGCATTGCCGTGTGCCGGAGACAATTGATGCGCTGCTCGCGGAAAACCTAGGATTGCGCGCTGGCGAAAAGTTCTTTCGCGGCGCGGGCTGTGAGCAATGTCACTTCACCGGTTTTGCCGGGCGCATGGCGATTTACGAGCTGATGGTGATGACTGATACGATCCGTTCGCGAGTGTCCGAGGGCGTCGCGAGCGACGAATTTCGCAAGCTTGCAATCGACAGCGGCATGATCGCGCTGCCGGTCAATGGCGTGGAACAGGCGCGCACGGGGCACGTTTCGATTGCCGAGGTTTACCGGGCCTGCATGTAGCGAGCGCTAGGTTTTTGCGTCAAGCGGGACGCTGAAACGCAATTTCATTTGCGGCTCGCGCGCAAAAGCCCGAAAATAGCGGCTCTTCGACTTTTCGTCTGATCATTTGAGTACCACCTCGCTCGAGCTTTCCCTTGAGCCCATCGACAACGCAACGCTCGCCACCGTTTGTGGCGCGATGGACGACAACATTCGTCGCGTTGCTACCGCCTTTTCTGTGTCCATCAAGCGCCGCGCCGGAGTGCTGCGATTCGAAGGCGATGCTGCGCCCGCGCAGGCCGCTAAGCGCGCGGTCGAGCGCTTTCGCTACCTCGCCAAACAGGGCAAACGTGACCTGACCGACGACGATATTGAATTGACGCTCGCCGAATTGAAACTGCCTGTTGCGGACGTCGCTGCTGAGCGCGAAGCCAAGGCGACGCTCGCCGAAGCCGCGAGTGCGATCACGCTCAAGGTTAAGCGCACGGACCTGATGGCGCGCACGCCGATGCAGCTTGAATATTTGCAGAACATTCGCGATCACGACATCACGTTCGGCATCGGCCCTGCCGGAACCGGCAAAACGTTTCTCGCCGTTGCGTGTGCCGTGGATGCGTTCGAACGCGATCTCATCAAGCGCATCGTGCTGGTGCGCCCAGCAGTTGAAGCGGGCGAACGACTGGGCTTTCTGCCCGGTGACTTGATTCAAAAAGTGGACCCGTACCTACGGCCGCTGTATGACGCGCTGTTTGAGCTGATGGGGCTCGAAAAGACAACCAAACTTATGGAGCGCGGCACCATCGAAGTCGCGCCGCTCGCGTTCATGCGCGGCCGTACGTTGAACGGCGCGTTCATCATCCTCGACGAGGCGCAAAACACGACGCCAGAGCAGATGAAAATGTTCCTCACGCGGATCGGGTTCGGCACCAAAACGGTAGTCACGGGCGACCCGACACAGAATGATTTGAACAAGAACCAGAAGAGCGGTTTGCATGATGCACAGCATGTGTTGCGCGGCGTGCAGGGGATTGCGTTCACGCAGTTCACGAGTGTGGACGTCGTGCGTCATCCGCTCGTTCAGAAAATTGTGAACGCGTATGAGCGCCAGAGCGCGCGGGACAATTCGTGAGTCTCTCGCTCGCGGTTCAATTCGTAAGTAAGGCGAAGCACTTGCCGTCGCGCGCGCAGGTGCGCCGTTGGGCGCTCGCCGCGCATCAAGGCACGGGCGCCAGCGCTGACGCAATGGTCACGATTCGTTATGTCGACGAAAAAGAAGGCCGCGCGCTGAACCTGCAGTTTCGCAGCAAGGATTACGCGACGAACGTGCTTACGTTCGTGCATGAGTCCGCGCCGCTTCAGGACGAGAGCGCTTACGCCGCGGACATCGTCATCTGCGCGCCGGTCATCGCACGCGAGGCGCGCGAACAGAAGAAACCTGTGGCGGCGCATCATGGTCACATGGTGTTGCATGGCATGCTGCATGCTCAGGGTTTCGATCATGAAGACAGCGTGGAGGCCGAGGCGATGGAGGCGATTGAAATTGCGCTCCTGCGCCGCTTTCGCATAGACAATCCGTATGAAAGCGTTTGAAATTTCTGTGCATACATTGCAATGGCTTTTCCTGTGCAACGACTGCCAGACGGTCGTTTACGGAGAATTATTGTGTTAGTCGACTTTATACATAGTCACGCGCAAATAGCCGCGCAGCTGTCGTTGGCACCTAAAAGCTGTATGTATTCTATTTCTCGTTCACCGCTATGAGTGAAGCTGAATCCATCCGCCCAAAACCCTCGTTTTTCGAGCGCCTGTCGACGATGCTCTCCGGCGCGCCGGAAGATCGGGATGATTTGCTCGACATGCTGCGCGATGCGCATGAGCGGAAGCTCCTAGACGCCGATGCACTCTCGATCTTCGAGGGCGCGCTCGAAGTCGCGGAGATGACCGTCTCAGACGTGATGGTGCCGCGCTCGCAGATGGACGTGATCGAGCTTGACGACGCGCCCGCCGAAATCATCGCCGAGATGGTCGAGACGCGCCACTCACGCTATCCGGTGATCGGCGAGAGCCGTGATGAGGTCGTGGGCATATTGCTGGCGAAAGATTTGCTCGCGTACCTTGTGAACGCCGACGCCTTTTCGCTCAAAGCGGTGCTCCGCGCACCGGTGTTTGTGCCGGAAACGAAGCGCTTAAACGTGCTGCTGCGCGAATTCCGCTCGCAGCGAAATCATATGGCCATCGTGATCGACGAACATGGCTCGGTCGCGGGCGTGGTCACTATCGAAGACGTGCTCGAACAAATCGTCGGCGAAATCATCGACGAGTACGACTACGACGAAGAGGCCGACAACATCATTGCCTAGTCCGCCACCAAATGGCGCGTGAAGGCATCGACCGAAATCGAGGCGTTCAACGAAAAATTCGGCACTGAATTCAGCGACGACGAAGCCGACACGGTCGGCGGATTGCTAATG
>JAGNQL010000273.1 GCA_017989135.1 Burkholderiales bacterium | reverse complement strand
CAGCTCAACCGTTCCGTTGAGTTTTGCGCCGGCCTTCTCGGCAGCTTTGAGTGCGTCAAGCGCAAACGTAAAGCTTGCGATGTCGCTCTTGCTCACCGCCACGCCGCGCCCATACATGCGACCGTCTTTCACTTCGCCACCGTAGGGATCGAAGCTCCAACCATCGCCCGGTGGCACCACGTCGCCATGCGCGTTGAGCGCGATGGTGGGGCCGCCATTGCCGAACTTGTGACGAACGATAAGGTTAGTAACGGACACCATTCCGTAGTCACGCACGCGCTGCTCAGGCACGGCGAAGCGCTCAACGGTGTAGCCGCGTTGGGTGAGCAGCTCAGCCGCTTTTTCTGCAGGCGGATTGTTATTGCCCGGTGGTGTGTCGGACGGCACGCGGACAATTTCGCGCAGGAATGCGATTTGATCCGCGTGATGGGCGTCAACGTATTGGGCGATCGTGGTGGCGGTGGATTCTGTCGTCATGATTAGAAAGGCTTGGAAGGTCGCTCAACACGTTGCGCTTTGTCGGCGACAAATGTCGGAGGTTGATAGTTCTCGAAAAAATGGAGCAGTACGTTGGTCGCGATTTCCGCGTCTTCCGCGGTCATCGTTTCATCGGGATGATGGCTGATGCCGTTGTTGCCGCAGCGAACGAAGAGCATGGCCATTGGCGCGACTACTGGGAACACCATCGCGTCGTGGCCCGCGCCGCTTGGCAAATAGCGCGGCTTGATACCTTGCGCAGCGATCGCAGATTCAAATTGCTTTTGAAGGACTGGATCACACGGCGCGGCGCCAGCGTCATACAAGGTTTCGATCGCCAAGGTGACATTGCGTCGCTTCGCGATGGCAGGCAACTCCGTGGCGAACGCGTTGAGCGCTACGGCGCGAGTTGCATCGTCGCCGGAGCGAACATCAATCGTGAATTCGACATCTTGCGGAATCACGTTGATAGCCCCAGGTTTCACCGAGAGTTTGCCGACGGTGCCGACGAGGCCCGCATTGTCAGTGCAGAAGCGCTCGACGAACAAAATCAATTCGGCCGCGGCAGCCAGCGCGTCTTGTCGCGCGCCCATCGGCACCGTGCCCGCATGGCCGGCAAGACCTGTGACGTTGAGACGCATCCGCGTGGCGCCCGCAATCGCGGTGACGACGCCGACGGCCAATCCTTCGTTCAACAGCACCGGCCCTTGCTCGATATGCGACTCAACAAATGCAACGACTTCACCGTGTTGCTCGTTGCGGCGATCCAATTCTTTCCACAGACTCGCGTCACCACCGAAATCGCTGATCGCATGACGCATCGTGACGCCGTCGGCGTCGACCTTATCGAGCCATGCCGGGTCAAACTGTCCAGCCATTGCTTTACTGCCGACCAGTGTCGCCGGAAAGCGAACGCCTTCTTCATCGCCGAAGCCCACTATTTCAAGCGTGTACGGCAACCGCTTACCTTGGCGATTGAGCTCCTTTACGCATGCAATCGGCGAAAGGATTCCAAAGAGTCCGTCGTACTTGCCCGCGTTGCGCACGCTGTCTTGGTGCGAGCCTGTCATCACTACAGGCGCGAACGGCACGCCCGCTTCGTAACGTCCGACGATATTGCCGAGCGGATCGAAGTCTGCATTCATGCCCGCGTCACGCATCAGGCCAATGAGGTACTCGCCCGCTGCTTTGTGCTCTTTGGAAAGATAAGTGCGTGTAATCAGCGGCGCGTCCTCGGTGAAGCCAGCGAGCACATCAGCTTGTTTCAGAATGTCACTGCCAAATTTCATCTCACTTCTCCTGCGTACGGATGCACTGCGCGCCAATGACGCGCGATGTCGATCCGGCGCGCAACCCACACGCGATCATGCTTTTCAATGTGATCGAGAAACTTCATGAGCCCCGCCATGCGCGCCGGTTTTCCGAGCAACCGGCAGTGCATACCCACGCTCATCATCTTTGGGCACTCTTCGCCTTCCGAATAGAGAACATCGAACGTGTCGATCAGATACTGCGCGAAATCCTGACCGTTGGCGAAACCTGCAGGCGACGAAAACTTCATGTCGTTGACGTCAAGCGTGTAAGGCACGATGAGTTGGCGCTGCACACTGCCATCACTCATTTCAACGGGCAAGTAAAACGGCAAATCGTCACCGTAATAATCGCTGTCGTACTCAAAGCCGCCGTGCTCCAACACTAGGCGCTTCGTGTTTGGGCTGTCGCGGCCGGTGTACCAACCGAACGGCCATTGGCCTCCGCTTAAGTCGCGAATAATGCTCGACGCAGCGGCGATCTGCGCGCGCTCTTCGGCTTCGCTCATGTATTGATGGTGAATCCATCGGTTGCCGTGCGATGCGATTTCATGGCCTAACTCGCAGAAGGCGCTGGTCGCCTCGCGATGGCGCTGCAGCGCCATCGCCACGCCGAACACCGTCAGCGGCAAATTGCGTTTCGCAAATTCGCGCAGGATGCGCCACACGCCGACGCGTGATCCGTATTCGTACATCGACTCCATCGAAAGGTGTCGCGCATCAAACGCTGCCGCACCCGAAATTTCCGACAGGAACGTTTCCGAGCCTGCGTCGCCATGCAGCACAGAGTTTTCGCTGCCTTCTTCGTAATTGAGAACGAAATTGATCGCGATTTTCGCGCGTTGCGGCCATTGCGCATGAGGCTGCTTGCGCCCATAGCCGATCAAGTCACGGGGATAGTCTTTGGTCCAACTCATAAGGTCTGAATTTGTGGTGCAGGGCGCGCAGAGCTGGCAAGTCTAGCCGCGCCTGAATGGTTACGTCGCATTTGTAAGCTACACAATGAGGGTCATAAGCCGCCGCAATAGCGAAAACGACTCGTCATGCTTAGACTGCGGTTCGCACTGCATACAAGTCTCCTGTGGAGGGGAGCTTGTGTGCTCCTGAATGTTCTGTGTCTGCATTGCACGCTTTTTGCTAAGTGCAAGCCGTGAGCGCGGCGCATTCAACACTCATCAATTACCGGAGGGAACACAATGTCCGACGCAAATGTCCACCCCGTGGACGAGAAACTACCACTGCCCCGCCTCGGTGCATTAGGTCTTCAACATGTGCTGGTGATGTATGCCGGTGCGGTCGCCGTGCCGCTGATCATCGGGCGCGCACTTAAATTGCCACCAGACCAGGTGGCGTTGCTGATTTCCGCCGACTTGTTTTGCTGCGGCGTGGTCACATTGATCCAGTCGCTCGGTGCGACACAATGGTTCGGCATTCGGTTGCCTGTCATGATGGGCGTTACCTTCGCGGCGGTAGCGCCGATGGTGGCAATGGCCAACGCCAATCCCGGTCTCGCGGGTGCCCAGCTTATCTTCGGCTCCATTATTGGTGCGGGCGCGATTTCTATATTGATCGCGCCGGCAGTCAGTCGAAG
>JAGNQL010000272.1 GCA_017989135.1 Burkholderiales bacterium | reverse complement strand
CCGCACAAGTACGTGGGCTCGCGAAGCGGGTGCGGGAATAGGGCGTGTTTGCCTGGGCGCGCGAACATTCGATGTTTACAGCTTTTATGCACTAGCGACTAACTAGCGGTCTATACAGGTCGTTTTTTTGATAAGTTGACTTACGAAGAAAGTGCGTTGTAAGCGCCGCCTGACTGTCGTTGCGTGCAAAAAGCTGTAAATGTATTCGGTAAGTATGCACCGCCCGCGTCGCGCTTCATGGCGGGCGCTGCTGCGCGACCAAATCCAGACTCGATCAACGCCCTGGTGTCTGCCTACGGACCACGAGTGCACATCGGCGCATCGAGGCTACGCACTCGGGCAACGCTTGATCGTCCTGCGAATGTACGCGTGTCGCGCAACCTAAAATGCCCTTTTGCCCGCCGAAAGCACTGACATGACAGTTGAACCCCGCGTCCTTATTTGCGGCTCTATGGCCTTTGACACGATTTGTGTGTTTCAGGGGCGTTTTGGTGAGCACATCGTGCCGGGCGCGACGCACAAGATCAATGTGTCTTTTCTCGTGGAAAACATGCGCCGCGAGTTTGGTGGCTGCGCGGGAAATATCGCCTACACTTTGAATTTGCTCGGCGGCGCGCCGGTAATTTGCGCGACCGTGGGCGACGACGGCGCCGAGTATCGCGAACGCATGGCGCGCTTTGGCATCGGGCTGGATGCGCTGACACACATCCCCGGCACGCTCACGGCTAACTGTCACATCACGACCGATCTCGACGACAACCAGATCACGAGTTTCCACGCGGGCGCGATGTTTCAGTCGCAGCGCATTGACGTGACGAGCGTTGACAACATCGCGCTAGGCATCGTTGCGCCCGACGGTCGCGATGGCATGTTCCGCCATGCGCGCGGTTTCGCGGCGAAAAAAGTGCCGTTTATTTTTGATCCGGGGCAGGCCATGCCCGCGTTCTCTGGCGACGAAATCGTGGAGCTGATTTCAATGGCCGATTACCTCTCGGTGAACGATTACGAAGCCGAAATGATCGCGCAGAAAACCGGTCGCCCGATCGAATCGTTCGCGCCAGGACTGAAGGCGCTCATCATCACGCTCGGCGCGCACGGCTCACGCGTCTACACGCAGGGCAACACAGTTGACGTGCCCGTCGTACCTGCGGCGACGTTGGTGGATCCAACCGGCTGTGGCGACGCGTTCCGCGCCGGCCTGCTGTACGGCATCGCGCATCAATGGCCGGTGGAGAAAGCCTGTAAGTTGGGAAGCCTGCTCGGCTCAATCAAAATTAGCGAACGCGGCGGACAGAATCACGCGTTCACACCCGCCGAAATTCGCGCAAAATTCGTGGAGACGTGGCGCGAAGCTTGGTAGATTTTTTGTCATTCCCGCGAAGGCAGAAGTCAAGATCGAGTACGCCGCTGACGCTGAAACTACAGCGGATAAACCAACGAATTAGGAATCAAGGCGTTGTCGTACACCGCGTTGCGGGCCGCGAGTCGCAGGCCTTCTGCGGTGTCTACGAGTGTGTCGTGATAGCAGCCAGTCGCCAATATCTCAGGCGGAGTTGCGCCGATGGTTTGCACGATAAGAAATGAAGTTCGCGAGGTGTTTTCTGTCACCAGCATAGGAAGGCCGATGACGTGGCGAGTGAAGCGTGGCGCGAAGACGAGCGTTTTTTCAATGCCAGTAATTCTGTCCGCCATCATCGCCTGACCGTCGAGATAAATCGCTGCAAGCGGCAATCCGCGATCAAAGTTTTCTCTTGCCTGTGCGCGGTAAACCGCGTCATTCGTAAACAGCGATTTCCACGCTTGCAAATCGAACCGATCCAGCGCGTCGCCGTACCGCGCGTTGAGCGTGATGAGCGCGTCGAGCGCGTGCGTATTCATAGGCCCAGCGTCTCGCGGTAATAGCGGTACATGCCGCGAATCAGGGTTTCGGTCACCATGTGTTGGCTCGGCGCGCCGCCGTCTTTACCGCCTAATTCGACGATGCATTCACCGTCCGGATACGCGGTCGTGGCCTGCTGGCAATACTCAATGACTTCGCCATCATCGAGCGACACCAGTCCGGCGGGCCCAAACAAATTCGCTTGCCTCAGGCGACGCTCTGTCATCTCTGGCGTGTCGTCTGCAAAGCCAAAGTGCGTCCACACGAAATCAAACGCATCAGGCCCCTGCGGAATGATTTGCCGCGTAGAGAGCGAATTCACCTGCTGCTGAATAACCACGCTCGGAAAAATCGTTTGCATCACGGCGGTTGGGCCGCCCCACCAAGGCTCATTGACGACATCCATCAAGCGTGGATCTTCCAACGCGAGCGAGTGCTTGAAGCTCGTAACGCCCGCGGTCACTTCTTTGTTTTCACCGCCCGCATTTCGCGTGGAAATCATCTGCGCATGGCGACCGCGCGGGTCGATGCGCAGCTCGCTTTTTTGATCGGCGCGCCAGAGGCCAAATGTCACGAAGAAAACATGCAATAAGCCGGGGTGATACGGGTCCTTGATGTTCTCCTGCATCAGCTTCCAATTGCCGCGAATACGCTGTCGGTTGTAGCCAAGCAGCGTGAGCTTTCTGCCGTCGAATGTTCGGTTGAAAAACGGCATTAATTCCGCGCTCACGTAGTCTTCAAACGGCTCGATGCCGTGGTCAATGCTCGCAAACACAATGCCGTTGTGCACGTGCACTTTGAGCCGATTCAGGCCGTGTTCTTCCAGTTTGAAATCGGCATCGAACCCGCCTTGCCCGCTCACGCCATTTTTCATCGGCACGCCCGCCAGCTCACCATTGAGCCGGTAGCCCCATTGGTGATATGGGCAGACGAATACTTTCGCGTTGCCGAATTCCTTTTGGCAAAACTTCGCGCCTTTGTGGGCGCAACGATTCTCTAGAACATTGATGCTGCCGTCGCGATCGCGCACGACGATGACCGGCTTTTCGCCGATGAACGTCGCTTTGAAATCGCCGGCGTTGAGCACTTCGCATTCCAGTGCGACGTAGCACCAATGGCCGTGATGAAAAAACGCGTCCATCTCGCGTGCGTACAGCGATTCGTCGCTGTAAACACTGTTCGGCACACGGTGCGTTCCACTTTGTTTGAACGGAGACGGCGCGGTCACGGGGGACCACTCAGGGCTGCATGACATGGCTGTCTCTTATGCATTAGCGATGGAATATTCGCTTGCAATTGTCGTTGAATCCGGAGGCTCGCGCAGAAAGTCTCGGCGTACCGTACCCACAAGTTTTTTGCGAATAAAAAAAGCCCGCACAAGGCGGGCCATTTTTATTCGCTCGGTCGCATTGGACGCGAGCGAAGCGGGCGAGGATTATTTCGCCAGTTCGTTCATCGTGGCTTGGTCGAGTTGGCCGTTCACGGTCAGACGACGATCACGTTGGAAGGCTCGGATC
>JAGNQL010000271.1 GCA_017989135.1 Burkholderiales bacterium | reverse complement strand
TTTGTTGACCGTTTGTGGGCTGGTGATGCCGGTTCCTGTCGTGGCGGCGAGTGCAGTAGACGCCGTAATCACCCGCGGCGTGCCGAGGTGATCGGGGTGGACGTAGAACACTTCGACGTTGACCTTAGCAGTCGGCGCGGCCGGTGGCGCGGTGTTGCCGTTGGTGCCGGTGGCTTCACATCGTCCGAGTCGTGCGCGCGACCTGCGGGCGGCGATGCGCTTGCAAGCAGCGGGAGTCCGTCTGCGCACGTCTTACTGATCCGTCGCCAGCACAGGTTCTTTCGACGCACGTCGTAATACGGACTTCATGTCCGACGGCTTGGCCTTACCCGCACGCTGTTTCAGGAAAACGTCTGCGCTTTCGATAGCGCCAATCTTCTCCGCGACCGCGACGGCGATGAATTGATTCAGAGACACGCCATCGACGGCCGCGAGGCGTTGCGCCGCGTTCTTCACTGAATGCGGTAGTTTTAACGGGTAGGCGGCTTTGCTGCTCATACAGAAATCTTTCGCAAAAATTGGCCGGGCGTGTAAACGCGCAGATTAAACCGTTCGGTAGCGATCGTAAAGTCGCGCAGGTTGTGCGTCACCAGTGGAACGCGACCTGCGTTGACCGCCGCTTCCAACACAAATTCGTCTTTCGGATCGGTCAATTGTGGTCGCCACCGAAAATGAATCTCAATCGGACGCGCAGCGGCCGCGAAGCCCGACAGAAACCGGCTCATATCGCGCACGGTAAATCCTGTCAACGCAAGAAATTCCGCCCGACACAGCACGTCCTCATACTCAAGAAACAACGCTGTCGAAACGCAAGGCACAAGCAATTCATCGGCGACGCGCATTAAAAGCTGGTTGCTCGCGCCGTCACGGCTGCGCAAACCCGCCACCAAAACAGACGTATCGAACACAAGCTCATGCATATCTCATAGGATATCACCGGCAACCCAAAGCGCGGTCAAAATTCGGCGCGAATTTACGGGTTGCGAAGGAGCGCAGGGCGTGTACAGCTCTTACGTCGCAGCCGCTTGCAGACGGCGCTTTGCGGCGATTTACTGCGTTTGTTGATAAGTGCAATAAAACGGCTGAAACGACCGCCTGCTGGTCGTTGGAGGCATAAAGCTGTAGGGTGCATACGCGAAACGTCATGCACCGGTCGGGGGCGGTGGCGGTTTTTGTTTTTGTGGCTTGGCGTGGGTGCCCTCGTTGGCATGAGTCCCGAACTATCGTGCGCGCCAAAGCGTCGTGACGGAGTAGGGTGGGACGCTTGCGTTCCCGCCTTGTGACATGGCCGAAGGCCGTTCAAAAACCGATTCGACAAGCCACCGCATTCGGCGGCACCGCAAGCGTGCCGCCCTACGGCCCTACGACTTTTTGCGGCAAATCTCTCTGTCATTCAAGCTGATCAGTGTCAACGAATTGGGAAACGCATGATCGTACTCGGCCACATAGACAGCCTTATCCCCACACGAAATCTCTAGCCAATACAAATCACGCTTCGGCCTAGCACTGGCGCAAGAGCGAACCTTGATCGACGAAGCTGGGCACCAGTCCGAATTTGGCCGCGCAACGTCGACCACTGAGACTTTCCACTTTGGGTTGTTCAAGTCGGCCATGATCACCGCCACCTCGCGAGCGACTGCTGCATGCCGCTCCTTCCTATTGCCATCCGCTTCTGTGCAGGACGCAATCACGAACACGGCCAATAGCAATATGAATCTAATTGGAAGCATCATCTTCCGATACAGCCTTTGCGTAGACAACTCTCGTAGCAGTTGTTTGCCCAATTAATGCACGAAGACCCAATGACGCTGTAGAAGCGTGCCTTCTTGCACTTCTTCACACAGGAATTCATTGATTTTTCATCGCATGAGGGTAGCTCGAAGCAGGAGCTCTTTGACTTGTACTTGGCGTCGTCGCCTATCTCACCGCCGCTATACAGCATGTTGCCGAGATCTTTATCTGGATCGTCTGGTGTGGGATAAAAGCCACGGCAGTCGCCGCCGACACAAATGAACTGGTGTGGCCAATCAAACTTGCCGTGGTAGAAGCCGCGGTAGTAGCACATTTCAGCAAGGCCGAATACGTCGCGACGAGAGTTGGGCGATTGACCAACATATCCAAACGTGTTCGGCCCACCGTCTAACCCAATCGGATCACTCGTCGTGTATCTCCCGACCTGCGGATCGCAATCCCTGAAATAGTTGTAATGCTTGCCAGTCTCCCGATCCCGTTTCTGCCCCGGAAACGCGAGGTCGAAGCCGAACAAATACGGCAGGGTGGCCGTGCCCACGACCTGACTCAACGTATTCGGATTCTCATTCGGCGCGGAGTTTGCGGTGGCGTTTGAGCCGAACGGATCGCTGTCCCATCGCCACACGGCTTTGTTCACGGTTTGTGGGCTGGTGATGCCGGTTCCGGTCGTTGCCGCGAGTGCGGTGGACGCCGTAATCACCCGCGGCGTGCCGAGATGATCGGGGTGGACATAGAACACTTCGACGTTGACCTTAGCGGTCGGCGCAGCCGGTGGCGCGGTGTTGCCGTTGGTGCCGGTGTTGTTGGCGTCTTGATTGTTGGTCGCGACGTTGCCGGTACCGGAAACGGGGCTCGTCGCGCTCGCGCCTTTCGGCTTCAATACCGCAACGGGCAGATCATCGAACCACACGGTTTCTTCGACGAGTTTGCCGTCTTTTGAGTATTCGCCGAGCAGTCGGCCTTGTTCGTCGTAGATGAAGCGCGTGTTGGCGTAGAAGGCTGTGACTTGCGTGTTCAACGCTTGAAGCTGCGCCTGTGTCGGTGGGTTCGACAGCGTGACGGCGAACGGGATCGTGGTCGGTTGTGCGAAGGTGCCCGCGCCGATTTTCTGGACGCGTTGGCCCAGGGCGTTGATGCGATACGTGACCGTGTTGGGGCTCGTCGCGGCGGTGGCTTGTGCGGTGTCGCCGGCGGCGATCGCGACTTTGCTTAGACGGTTTTTGGCGTCGAAAGTGTTCACGAGCGCTTTGTTCGCTTTGCCGGTGCTGCTCGTGGCGTAGATCGCGCTTGTCACTGTGCCGGAACTGCCGTAGCCGCCCCACATGCCCGCGTTCGACTCGTACGTCGCGTTGCCCGTGGTGTCGTACGCCCAGGTGTCGGGCACTTGGCCGGTGCTGCTCGCGAGCCAGTGTTTGCCGGTCGTGTGCGTGTAGCTCGTGCTCTGCGTGCTCGTGACGCCCGGCGCGGTGGTGGTGCGGGTTTTGCGGTTGCCGATGCCGTCGTAGGTGAAGACTTCTTTCGGGAGCAGGGCCATGCCGTTGGCGGCGGTGGTGGCGCCTGCGACGCCCGCGTTGAACGTGGTCACACGGTCGAGCTCGTCGTAGGCGAAGTCTTGGTTGAGGCTGAAGGCGTTGGTGACGCCCGGCACCGTG
>JAGNQL010000270.1 GCA_017989135.1 Burkholderiales bacterium | reverse complement strand
TTTTCGCGGGTCGCGACAAGCGTACGCCCCACGGCCAAGCCCGACCCGTTCAGCGTGTGAACCGGCTCGTTCTTCCCCGCGGCGTTTTTGTAGCGCGCGCTCATGCGGCGTGCCTGAAAACCTTCGCAATTCGAGCAGCTCGAAATCTCGCGATACGTGTTCTGCGCAGGCAGCCACACTTCCAGGTCGTACGTGCGCGCGGCAGTGAAACCCATGTCGCCCGTGCACAAAAGCATCACGCGATACGGCAGGCCGAGTTTCTGCAGAATTTTCTCGGCGTTGCCCGTCATCTCTTCGAGCAGTGCATTCGACTCTTCAGGCTTAGCGATGTAGACCATCTCCACCTTGTCGAACTGATGCTGGCGAATCATACCGCGCGTATCGCGTCCGTAGCTGCCCGCTTCCGAGCGGAAGCATGGCGTGTGCGCCGTCAGGCGCATTGGCAGCTTCGCAGCGTCAACCAGCGTGTCGCGCACGAGGTTTGTTAGCGAGACTTCGGCTGTGGGAATCAAGTAGCGATTTTTCACTTCGCCACCTTCTTCCGAAGGCATCGGCACCTTGAACAAGTCTTCTTCGAACTTCGGCAACTGCCCCGTGCCCGTCATTGTTTCTGCGTTGACGATGTAGGGCACGTAGCACTCCGTGAACCCATGTTCGTTCACGTGCGTGTCCAACATGAACGCCGTCAGTGCGCGGTGCATGCGCGCGAGTTGCGCTTTCATGACCGTGAAACGCGCGCCAGAGAGCTTCACTCCTGCTTCGAAATCGAGCTGCGCACCGGCGTTCGAGCCCAGCGCCTCGCCGAGCGCGACATGGTCTTTCACCTCGAAATCGAAAGCACGTGGCGTACCCCAGCGACGTTGCTCAACGTTCTCTTCGCTGTCCTTGCCCGAAGGAACGTCCGATTGCGGCACGTTGGGCATGGTCATCACGAGCGTGTTCACGCGCTCTTGAATCGCGGCGAGCGAGGCTTCTGTTGCCTTCACTTTTTCGGGCAACGCTGCGACTTCCGCGAGGAGCGCCTGAGCCTTCGTTTCGTCTTTCGCGGCCTTGGCTTGACCCACGGCTTTGCTCAGCGTGTTGCGTTGTTGCTGCAACTCTTGGGTTTGGATTTGCAGCGCCTTGCGCTCCGCTTCGAGCGCTTCGAACGCCGTAGCGTCGATCACAAAATTGCGCGCTTTCATTCGCTCGGCAGTGGCGGCGAGGTCGTTGCGCAGTAGGTTGATGTCAAACATGATGAATACTCGTAAAGTTAATTTCTGGAACGGGAAGACACGAGCGCAAGATCGCCGATACGGCGCGCGCGTGAACTAAAACAGGGGAAAGAAAAATAGTCCCGCCTAGCGGGAGCGAGAGGAGCGGCTGAAGGCGCCCTGATGAACGAACGCACCCACATGATGCGCGTGCGGCGCGATCACGGTGGTCAAAGGGGCGTCGGTTTTGGTCATGGAGGAAATTTTACCCACAAATTCGTCGCGCTTTGGCGCACCGCACGAACGATTTGCGTCATTACAGGGGCAAAGTAGCGAAGGAGACAGTCATGCCCAAGCAACTATCCGGCGCGGTCGGCATCGGTGGCCGCAATGCGCCAAACGACGTAGCGGTCGTGCAATACCTACTCGATTGCGTACCGGCTTCGCGCGGTGGCCCCGCGCCGGAGTTGGTAATCGACGGCATGTGCGGCCCAAAAACGTCCGTCGCGATCCGCAATTTCCAACGCGCCAACGGCTGCCCGCAAGACGGTCGAGTAGACCGCGGCGGGCAGACGTTTAGAACCTTGGCGAGTTACGACCCGTACCCTAATCAGTCGCTGCCTCCAATGGGACCGCCGCAAGGGAAAGGCAGCTACGGGCCACAAGGCGAGACCGATCCGTCCGGCAAAACGGGCTTCGGCCCTAGCGGCAAGCAAACTGGATACGACCCCAGCGGAAAGCAAGCAGGGTATGACCCCAGTGGCAAGCAGGCAGGCTATGACCCTTTCGGCAAATCCGGTTTTGGGCCGGGGGGCAAACAGAACGGCTACGACCCTTCAGGCAAAAGTGGCTTCGGTGGTGGTAACGATCCCTTCGGAAAGTCTGGATTCGGTCCGGGCGGCAAATCGGGCTACGGACCTGGCGGGAAGTCGTCGTGGTGACGTGCCGTGGAAACTGAGGACGCGTCCGCAGCGTTTTCTCATCTTCCCTATGACCTCGCGGAAGCACCCGCGTTTGTGCGCGAGGTGCTGCTTCCGGGTGGACCGCACGCGCGTCCGACAATCACCGCCGACGCAACGCGATTTGCGCTTGAAGTGCGCGACTCCGCTATCCATCGTTACGGCGTATTCGCTGCCGAGCGCATCCCGGTGGCGCAGCAGGTCATTGAGTACACGGGCGAACGCATTTCGTACGCCGAAGCCTCGCGCCGTAGCGTGCGTCCATACCTGTACCTTTTTTGGCTGACGCCCGGCCTGCTGATTGATGGTGCCGTCGGTGGCAGCGGCGCGGAGTACATCAACCATTCCTGCGAGCCGAATCTCGAAGCGAAAGTCGTTGATGGGCACGTCCACTTCGTGAGTCTGCGTGACATTGAGCCGGACGAAGAATTGTTGCTGGACTACAAGGTGCGCGGCGGTGCGCCGGAGATGCGTTGTCGCTGTGGTGCGCCTTTGTGTCGAGGTTTCATCAACGAGGCCTGAAGGTCCGCGCCACTGTGCGAGTTCGAACTACAGCGCGCCATCGGCGGCGCGAGCGCTCTCGTGCCACCCGCCGAGCGCGCGATGCGACAGCCATCCCATGAGCACGAAAAGAAGCACGCCCGTCGCGGCGATCAGCGTGAGTGCGGCAAACATCCGTGGAATGTTTAGCTGATATCCCGCTTGCAAAATTTGGTACGCCAAACCCGTGCCGGTGCCACCCGTGCCTGCGACAAACTCGGCGACGACTGCGCCAATCAGCGACAGCCCCGAAGCAATCCGAAGGCCGCCAAAGAAATATGGCAGTGCGCTCGGCACACGGAGCCGAATGAGTGTCTGCCAGCGAGAAGCGCCGTTCATCCGAAAGAGCCTTACAAGTCCCGGGTTGACGCTGCGCAAGCCGAGCGTAGTGTTGGCGATGATTGGGAAGATGGCGACAATGGTGGCGCAGATCACGAGCGAGAGCGTGGGGCTCTGTACCCAGATGATGATGAGAGGCGCGATCGCGACAATCGGGGTGACCTGCAGCAATACAGCATAAGGAAAAAAAGCGGTCTCGATCCAGCGGCTCTGGACAAACGCGAACGCGACCGCAACACCAAGAACAACTGAGCAAACGAGACTCAAAAACGTCACCTTCAACGTGACCATCAACGCGCCACTCAAGAGCGCCCAATCGGCCACCAACGTCTGCGCAATCCGCACCGGGCTGGGCACCAGAAAGACCGGAATCTCGAACGCGGTCACCCACGACTGCCACA
>JAGNQL010000269.1 GCA_017989135.1 Burkholderiales bacterium | reverse complement strand
GCGCAAGATCCACGTGCGCGCCGGTTTTCTTGAGCGTCACGAGGTTAATCGCCGCTGCGACCGGAACACCGAACGCGATGATGGTGCCGAGCCAGCCGCCGCCGGCTTGATTGGCGAACATGATCACCATCCCAGTCATCGCCGCAGCAATGGCGAGCCAAGTGCGAGTTGCAATTTTTTGCTTCAAGACGAACCACGCCAAGAGCGTCGCGAAGAGGGGCGAGAGCGCGTTGACGATCAGTGTGTTGGCCGTCGACGTTAACGTCAGCGCAATCATGAAGCACGTAAACATCGTGGCCCACATGAAGCCGGATATCACGCCGGGCTTTCCGCTCGCCCGCACATAGGCCACTGCGCCTTTGACGCCGCGCGTGTAGCCGAACCAAACAAGCAACGTGATGGCGCAGAAGAAGCTGCGCCAAAAAGTCACTTCGAAGCTTTTGGCGTGATCCAAATGGCGCGTAAAAACGCCAGCGATGCTCCACAAAATGGTGGCACCAATCATGATGAGGATTGCGCGGCGATGTTGTTGAGGCGTGGTGTTGGCGGTGGTCATGCGGGGGGCTTGTGCGTAAAAGGCAGATAAAGCGGTTGAATTGAAGCGGCAGCTAAGTGCGGTCAGATGGGTGATGGTGGTGCGTGACATCGGGAACGGCGAAACACCACGCGCCAGCCGCGAGCATCATCGCCACACAAGCGTAGAGCGTTGCGACCCATCCCGAGTATTCAATTAGACCGCCGCCCACCCAAAATCCCACACCGAGCCCGATCATGAACAGAGTGGTGCTCCAAGTGAACGCCTCGGTGGAATAGTGCGACGGGGTGAGTTTTCCAAGCTGCAATGAGAGCGCGGTGATCATCGGGCCAAAGCCTAAACCCATGAGCGCACTCGCGATCAAAAAAGTCCATGTTTGCGTGCATTGCGCCATCAATACCGATCCCGCGGCAATCCAGAGCGCGCCGAGGAGAATTTGTCGGTTCAGTGGCCATTGAATGTGGTGCGAGCCATAGATGAAACCCGCAATCGCCGACGGAATGCTCGCCGCGGCGTAGTACCAGCCGACTCGCGCGGGAAAGCCCGACGCGTTGGCGAACGCCGGGAACGCAATTTCGTTGAGGCCGATACCGATGGCCATTAGCAGCGAAAGCAGCAGCGCCCGCCGCACCGCCGAAATCTTGAGCGGCCCGAGCCAGTGGCGCACCACGTCCGGGCCAGACTCCACGACCCCCCATCGTGCCAGCGCACCGGAGCGAGCGAACTGCCACGTGCCGTACAACACAAACGCTGCCGAGGCGACGACCGCGAACGCGGGTGAGCCTGCCAGCACAGCGAGGCTCACAATCAACGGACCGAGCACGAACGCGCATTCCATGATGATCGACTCGGTCGCGAACGCGGTTTGCTTCTGTGCCTCGGACAGCCCCGACTTTCGGTACATCGCCCGCAGCGTCGTCGACACCGGCGGAAACACGATGCCCGCGCCGAACGCGGCGGCGAGTAGAACTGGAATCGACGCAAGACTCGTCACGGCCCACACCAGCAGCAGCAATGCGACCGCGTGCGCCACCGCCAGAGGTATCACCACGCGGTGCGGACCGTTTTGATCGACGAAGCGCCCGATAATCGGCGCCTGCACCGCGAGTGCCACCATGTACGCCGCGCTCACTAAGCCCGCAAGCGAAAACGACTGGGTTTGCGATTGCACCAATAGCGTCAGCCCCAGCGCGTTCATTCCCACGGGCAGGCGCGGCAGGATCGAGCTCGCCACAATCCGCCGAAGTTCAGTGTCAGCAAACAGCGTTCGGTAGGGGGTGAGATTGAGCAAAGGTAAGGCTTATGGCTTTTGCGGCTGGGCGACCGCTAGGCGGCGCTTATAGCGCCAAAAATGGGATAGTCGACTACGCGAAAAATTAAGCTACAACGACCGTGCGACTGTCGTTCGCGTCGAAAAGCTATTTTTCGGTCTGTGGCTCGCGTCACTGACGAACAGGCCGCGTCGAATTAGGGTTGAAACGATTCTAGTCGGCGCAACGCCAGCCCGACCGAACATGCAACAGCGGACCAAACTCGACCGCGCAGTTACTTCCACCCCTGTCGCCACTTCGTTTCGTCCGTGAGTTCACGCCACGGGAGCTGCATGCTGCGCTTTGAATACGTGGCTTCAATCTCGATGAACTCGATCTGAGCGTCAGGCTCTGCTGGTTCAATGAGCTTAGTGACGAGGAAGTGTTTTTCTTTGTTCTGCGGCTGCGTCGCAGTCCACTTCGTGAGTAGTAGTTTTTTTGCGTTGAGGCGACGCGCGCTGCGGTCGGGTTTCGGCTGAAAGCCATTGGTTGAGTCCACGGGGTGTTGGCTTTCTGTTTCAGTAAACGGTTGTTCCTATTTTCTACTGTTTCGGCTCGCGCCAGTTGCACGCGTGTAGGACGCAGCCCACGGCGGATCGCGCGCTCGTCCGGTGTTATCCACAAGCGTTCATTCGCATACTGGTTCCACTGCACTTATGCAAGTAAAGGATCGCTGTGAATCAACCCATCAAGTTCAAATTTCTGCTCATCGCAGCCTCCGTCTTCGCCGTGCTTAGCGCCAATGCGGCCGATTTGAGTCGCACCGGTTATCGCGGCGCGAAAACTCGGATTGACGACGACTACAAAGTCGAAAAGATTGCGTGCACGGCGCTCGTGTCGAACGCACGCGACGTGTGCATTGAAGAAGCGAAGGGGCGCGAAAAGACAGCGCGCGCTGAGCTCGAATATCGCTACACGGGTTCAATGCACGACATGGACAAGATCGCCGTGGTTAAAGCGGAGGCCGCCTACGCCGTCGCCAAAGAGAAGTGCGACGACTTCGCCGGGAACGACAAAGACGTGTGCGTCAAGGCCGCGCGTGCGACCGAAGTGGGCGCACGAGCAGACGCGAAAACTGCGGTGCAGATCCGCGAAGCCAAGCTCGACAACACGGACAAAAAGCGTGATGCGGACTTCAATGTCGCTGTCGAACGGTGCGACGCGCTCGCCGGTGCTGCGAAGACGACGTGCGTCGTAGAAGCGAAATCGCGCTTCTACAAAATGTGATGCACCGGGCGACGCTCGTAATCCCATGAACACACTTCCCAACGATCAAGGCTACGGTGCCGCCGAAATCGCGCGTGGCGAAATGTCTTGTAACGACGGCTACGCGTTGCACGAAATGATGCCGGCCGAGGTACCCGTATCGGTGCTCTCGGACGCGGACTGTGACGCCAACAAAACCATTCCAACTTCAGAGGTGAACTCATGAGCATCGGCACCATCCTGTTTATCGTGTTGGTACTGCTTCTGATCGGCGCGATACTCAGCTGGCCGCACAGCCGTGGTTGGGGCTATGCGCCCAGCGGCGGGTTGGGTCTGCTCTTGCTGATCCTCGTCATTTTGATGGTCATGGGGCGGATCTGACGCCGTAGTCACACCGCGCTGCGGCT
>JAGNQL010000268.1 GCA_017989135.1 Burkholderiales bacterium | reverse complement strand
CGATGCACACGCGTGGCCCCGCGCCAAACGGCATCCACGCCCCACGCGGCGGGCTCTCCGCACTCGCCACAAAACGTTCTGGCCGAAACGATTCCGGATCAGGAAACCAGCGGGCGTCGTGGTGCGACACCCATGGCGCAATCCGTACCAACGACCCGCGTGGAATCGTCCGTTCACCGATCCGTACATCGCGCACCGCGCGACGGCTCATCAACGCGGCCACCGGAGGATACAAACGCATCGCCTCCTTGATGGTGGCTTGCAGGTAATCGAGACGCGGTGCATCGGTCGCTGTTGGCTCTCGACCTTGCAACACATCGTCCAGTTCGCGCTGAATTTTTTTCGACACACCGGCGTCTTCCGCAACGAGGCGTGCCCACCACACGAGCGCCGTTGCGCTCGTTTCATGTCCCGCCTGGAATAGCACCATGCATTGATCACGAAGCTCCGTGTCGGAGAGCCCGTGTGTTGGATCGTGTTCATCGCGCGCGGCCAGCAAAATTGCCAGTAGATCGTCAGTCGGCGCATCGGGCTTCTTGGCGTCTTTTCGTTCATCGATATGTCGATTCACAAGCCCCCGAAGCGTGCGAAATCCGCAGCGCTTCTTCGTGTTGCCCGGCCACGGCATCCACGTCGGCACGCTGAACGGCCAATACATCTCGCTGATCGCGCTTGCAGACAGTATTTGTGTGGCGGTCGCTGCGTCGCGCGCATCGTTTTGCGCGCTGCTACTAAAGAGCACCCGCATGATGACTTCCATCGTGACGCGCGCCATGAGCGCTTCGATATCCACCAGCGCGCTGGGATCTTGGCTCGGCACCGTATCGTTGAGCGCGCGCTCGGCCGCTTGGGTCATTAGCGCCCCGTACCCCGCAATGTGCCGCGCAGAAAACACAGGGGTGAGCATGCGCCGCTGGCGCTTCCATGTGTCGCCCTCCGTGACCAAAACACTTTGGCCAAACGCCTCCGCGAACACCTCAATACCGCGTTCCCAACGAATGAAATGTTCAGCGTTGTCGACCAACGCTTCACGCATTAGTTCAGGCGAGAAGAGGTCATACGCATGCTCGGGACCGTGCCGCATGTAAGCAATGTCACCATGCGCCTGATGCGTACGCTGCATGAAGCCAAGATAGTCGCGACGCATTTCGCGCAGAAGTGGCAAACCAAACCACGGCGTCTTCGGACCGGGCGGGCGCAGAGGGGATTGTTTGGTGCTCGACATGCAGCCATTCATACCGAAGCGTCGCCGCACTGTATTAAACGATTACGACATCGCGAAGCGCTGAACGTTGCCTATACTTTCGCGATGTTTGACGCTGCCCCCTCCAACGTGTCGACGCGCGCCGAGCCCGCGCTGCCGCAAAGTGATTCACCCTACACGGATCTCGCGCCGGCTCGCCTGTGGCTGCCTCGCGCATCGCTCACAGCGTGCATTCGTGCCGTGGTGGCGCGCTCGTCAGTTGGCGTCGCGCTTGACGAGCCACAACGCTACAACCACTTCCCCGCCTACCCCGGTTGCTCGATTGCTTGGCTATTTGAAGGCTCCGTGGAAATGCTCGAACCGGGCTACGCCGCTCACGCCAGTTCGCCACGCCTTGCTGTGCCGGGTCGGGTGTATTTCTGTGGGCCGTTCACGCGGCCGACAATCACGTTTAATTCGCCTAGCGCGCATGGCATGATGATTTTGTTGCAGCCAGATGCGTTTTCCGTACTAACAGGAAAAGACAGCAGCGAATATCTCAACCGCGTTGTGGCTGCAGATACCGTTTTCGACGGTCAATGGCGCGAGATGTTTCATGCGGTGCAGAGCGCAACCGACGATGACGCACGCGTCGCCATCCTGCAAGACTTCTTGCAGCCACGCTGGGCGCTGTCACGCCCTAAAAGTTTGCTCGGAAGTCACTTGTTGCAGGATTGGTTTCGCGGTGCTGCTCAGTACTTCGCGCTCTCTGGGCTTGGCCGAAGTCTGCGTCAACTTGAGCGAAGATTTAAGCGCAACACCGGCTTGTCGATGCGTGAGCTACGCTCGCTCACCCGGAGCGAAAATGCGTTCTACGTCGCGGCACGCGAGAGCGAAAACGGAAAACTCGGCGCCCCGCGCTGGGCAGATGTTGCCGATGAGGGTGGGTACGCCGACCAGTCGCACATGTGCCGCGAATCGCGCCGCGTCACAGGCTTTAGTCCGGAAGAGCTTTATCGACTGATGTGCACAGAAGAATCGTTTTGGATGTATCGCCTCTGGGCGCTTACGCCTGCGCCGCAGCCCACGCCGAAGGATCGGCGCTATTCGCAATAAGCGCAAGGCCGTAGGCGATAGATTCGAGTTGGTCGCCGGTTTCGATTTTCGCGACACCAAATCGCTGATCAAAAATCGCGCGCACCGCCGGCACGAATGACGTGCCTCCCGTGAGAAACACGCGATCAATTTCGCTCGCACCAAGCCCCGCTTCGCCGAGCGCTTCGTCAACTGCATCTTCGAGCTTTTGCAGATCGTCGGCGATCCATAAATTAAAGTCGCTGCGCTTGATGGTCGCATCAAGCGCGAGATCGTAGCCCAGTCCACTCGCGCGAAATGCGAGCGTTGCTTGCGAGTCGTGCGAGAGACCCGCCTTCACGTCGGCGACGGCTTTGTACAACGGATAACCCAAATCGTTTTCGATCAAAGTGATGAACTTAGCGAGGCCTTCTTTTTCGATGGCGTAGCGAAAATACTCGCGCAGCTCGCGAATCACCGCTGGTGACTTCATTAACGCCAGCTGGTTCCATTGCGCAAAACGATGATGAAAATGCGTTGGCACTTCGAGCAATTTATCAATGCTCTTGTACTGCGCACGATGTCCCAATTGCGGCAGGATCGCATGCTCAAGAATTCGATAGTCAAATACGTCGCCCGCCACCGCCACGCCCGAGTGCGCGAGGGGAATCGACTTTAGCTGACCGTCGTGCGGCTCGAATCGAATGATCGAAAAGTCGCTCGTGCCACCGCCGAAGTCGGCGACCAGAACCGTGGCCGCTTTGGTCAAACGTTGCGCGAAAAAGTACGCTGCCGCCACAGGCTCGAACACATAGGTGATTTCGGCAAACCCCACACGCTTGAACGCGCGCTCATATCGCTCTAGCGCCAACGCTTCATTCGGGTTAACGCCCGCAAACGCCACCGGACGGCCAGCCACCAATTGCAGCGGCAAATCTGCGAGTGCTGGCCCTGCGTGCGCCCGCATTTTTTCGATGAAAGCGGCGAGCAAGTCTTCAAACGTAAATTTGCGCCCGTGAATATGCGTCTCGGTAAACGACTTGCTCGCCGCAAATGTCTTGAACGACTGCAGAAACCGGCAGTCCATCGGGTCATCAATGAAGCGCTCAATCGCCCACGGACCGGCCTCGAAACGTAAATCATGGGCGCTCTCGGTTTCTTCGTCCCAAAAGCACATCGCCGAACGAAACGTTGAGTGACTGCGCGCGT
>JAGNQL010000267.1 GCA_017989135.1 Burkholderiales bacterium | reverse complement strand
AATCAAGCAACGCTCAGCATCAAGTTGCGGCACAGTAAGCGCCCGCTTACGATCTACAACCCAGCCCGTTCCGGCTAGCTCGGCGACTTCGTCGTCGGGGAACTTGCCCTTCATGGCGAGCACTAGCGCGTCTTCTTCCGGCGAGACACAGCCCTGCGCCGAGAGCACGAAATCTTTGAGCGAGGCATACGCGCGGCTGATCACGACGTCGTAGGTGACCGGATGCTCTTCGACGCGCGAGTGCACGGCGGACAGGTTGTCGATGGCCAGCGCCTCGGCGGCTTTGTTCACGTAGTCGGTTTTCTTCCGCACGGAGTCGACGCTCACGACCTCAAGATCAGGCCGCATCACGGCAATCGGGAGCGCCGGAAAGCCGCCGCCGGAGCCGACGTCGAGCAGCGTTGTCGCCTCTTTCGGGATGAAATACAGCACCGACAGCGAGTCGAGAATGTGTTGAACCAGCATTGCATGTGGCTCGCGAATGGCCGTGAGATTGATTACCGCGTTCCATTCCGACAAAAACGCAAGCGATTCGATGAGTTGATTTTTCTGTTTATCGCTCGCCTTAAGGTGCATTTCGGCGAGCGCCGCGTCGAGCTTGGCTCGCAATTCCGCGCGCAGTTCCGGCGTGAATTCGATTTGTTCGCGCTTGAGCGGACGGTCAATAACGGGACGAAGCCCTGCGGAAGTGGTCATACCTTGGCCTTGTGGATTGATGCCGGGCTGAACCGCCGGGCGTGTGCCTGTCTTAATATTTTTCATTGCGTAGCCCGGAGAAGCGCAGCGCGTCCGGGTCTCTTCGTGGTAAGCGGATCCGCGTCAAATTGCCTTGACGCGCTTCGCTTCTCAAGGCTACAGAAGTGCATCACGAAACCATCTCCGCCAGCCGACCCTTCTTAAGATGCACGAGCAAGAGCGAAATCGCGGCGGGCGTAATGCCGGAAATGCGGCCTGCCTGGCCGAGCGTCTCTGGGCGCTGTGCGGCTAGCTTGATTTGCACCTCTTTCGACAAACCGTGCACTTGCGCGTAGTCCAAACCAGCCGGCAAACGCAAGTTTTCGTTGGCGAGTTGGCGGTCGATTTCGACGTGTTGCCGCTCAATGTAGCCAGCGTATTTGGCTGCGATTTCGACTTGTTCGCTAACTTGTTCCTCCCCCGCTTGCCGGGGGAGGCTAGGAGGGGGTAAGTCCGCTGTCACGTCGCTTTTCGCCTTCAACCCCAAGTCATCGCGCAGGCGCGAAACCGCCGAATGCGTGACGCCCGGACGTCGCAGCAAATCAAACAAACTGTATTCACGTTCAATCGTCGTGCCGAGCAGTTCGGTGGCGCGCTCATTCGACAGCAATGCGGGATTCACCCACGTCGACTTAAGTCGTTCTGTTTCACGTGAAACAGCGTCGCGTTTTCGATTGAACGCGTCCCAACGGGCGTCATCGACCAATCCAATCGCACGCCCCTGCTCCGTGAGCCGCATATCGGCGTTGTCCTCGCGCAGTTGCAAGCGGTATTCCGCGCGGCTGGTAAACATACGATACGGCTCGGTAACGCCCTGCGTCGTGAGATCGTCCACCAAAACACCCAGGTACGCCTCGTCGCGACGCGGACACCAACCGTCTTTGCCCTTGGATTTCAGCGCCGCGTTCACACCCGCGAGCAAGCCTTGCGCCGCCGCCTCCTCGTATCCGGTAGTGCCGTTGATCTGCCCGGCCATAAACAGGCCGTCGAGATATTTGGTTTCAAGCGTTTGCTTCAGTTGGCGCGGATCGAAGTAGTCGTACTCAATCGCGTAGCCCGGGCGCAAGATGTGGGCGTTTTCCAGTCCGACCATACTGCGAATCATCGCAATTTGAATGTCGAACGGAAGGCTCGTGGAGATGCCGGCTGGATAGATTTCCTGTGTGGTCAGGCCTTCGGGCTCTAGGAAAATCTGGTGGCTATCTTTGCCCGCGAAACGGTGAATTTTGTCTTCGATGCTCGGACAATAGCGAGGCCCGACACCCTCGATCACGCCCGTGAACATTGGGCTGCGGTCAAGGCCCGAACGAATAATGTCGTGGGTTCGCGCGTTGGTATAGGTAATCCAGCACGGGACTTGGCGCGGATGCATCGCGCGATCACCCATGAAGCTAAACACCGGCGCAGGATCGTCGCCCGGCTGTACCCCCACCTTTGAATAGTCGATGGTTTTGCCGTCGATGCGCGGCGGCGTACCCGTTTTCAAACGACCCTGCGGCAACTTCATTTCTTTAAGCCGCGCCCCGAGCGTAGTAGCGGCTGGATCGCCCGCGCGTCCCGCCGTATAGTTTTCGAGGCCGATATGAATCAAGCCCGAGAGGAACGTACCCGCTGTGAGGACCACGGTTTCGCTCTCGAAACACAAACCCATTTGCGTTTTAACACCGGAAACTCGCCCGCCCGAGACAAGCACATCATCGACCGGCTGCTGAAAAAGCGTGAGATTCGGTTGGTTTTCGATGCGACGACGAATGGCCGCGCGGTACAAAACGCGGTCAGCCTGAGCCCTCGTCGCTCGAACGGCCGGACCTTTCGACGAATTCAGTATGCGAAACTGGATACCCGCCTCGTCTGTTGCGATGGCCATTGCGCCACCCAGCGCGTCCACCTCTTTCACCAAGTGACCCTTGCCGATACCGCCAATCGACGGATTGCAGCTCATCTGACCCAGGGTTTCGATGCTGTGCGTGAGCAGCAGCGTCTTCGCGCCCGCGCGCGCAGCCGCAAGTGCGGCCTCGCTGCCGGCGTGGCCGCCACCCACTACGATCACATCAAAACGGTCGGGGAAAATCATTTATTCGGGGAATGGCCTGTGTTTCACGTGGAACATAGGCTTGAAAGGGAGTGCGTATTCTACAGAGCAAAATTCTGGCGGATGCGTTGGGAGCGTTGGATGTTGTGGATTTTTATCCTCGGCGCTGGCGATGCTCGAACCGTCCGGGAGGCGGTTGAATTTGGACGGTTAGCGAACGTGGATTCGGCGGTCAATGTTTACGACTGGCGTTCGCGCATTCGTGCTCACTTTCTTTTCTGCTCGCTTCGCTCGTGGTCTTTAGGTTGCAATGGGCGGCCACAGATCTCGCCGCTAATGCGTCATTCACCGGTAGATAGGGGCGCACTGAGCTTGAGTCAATTGACCAAATCGCTTCTATGGTCGCGATTTGTTTCACGTGAAACATCATGGGCGCGCAGTCAAACCCCACTATCAACGCGAACCACGCAGATCAGCTTTAATGCTGCAACGACCGCCGGCCGGTCATTTCAGGGCATTTATTGCGCATATCGATACGACCCCAAATCTAGCGCGCCGCACCGCCCAATGCCATTGGAATACGTAAGCTGATACCATTTTGTGGTGAACACTCACCACACGCACCCCACCCCGCCGCGCGGCTTTGTTCTCTGGCTATCGGTCGCGCAACTCATCAGCTGGGGGACGCTCTACTACATGTTCTCGCTGTTG
>JAGNQL010000266.1 GCA_017989135.1 Burkholderiales bacterium | reverse complement strand
GACGCGCTGCAGGTGTTGGCGGACAACAATCCCGACGTGATTCTGCTGGACATCGAAATGCCACGCATGGACGGCTTTGAGTTCGCGAAAACGATCAAAGCCGACAACCGTCAGAGCCACATTCCTATCATCATGATCACGTCGCGCACGGCGGAGAAACACCGCAACCACGCGCGCGAGTTGGGCGTGAATGAGTACGTGGGTAAGCCGTATCAAGACGAAGAGCTGATGGCCCTGGTTGCGCAATACGCAGGTAAACCGACCTAGGCGTCGGCCTTCCGAGTCGCTGTGGCTTACACGCCACAGCGCACTCATTCCCGCGACCGCGCCTAAAACGAAGAAAGAGTGAAGTCGGCCTGTAGGCCGGGTTCTGTTCGTGCTTGGGTTGCCCCTCGCGCGTGGCGGTCATTCCTCTAGGACGTACGTTGCCGCACGCCTCAAGCTACCTACCCGCATGCTCCAACGAGCCGCCTTGGGTGAGCGATTGCTCGCTCACTGCGCATGCCTATTTGATATTGCTCCGGGTAGAGGTTGCCGCGTTTCACCGTAACTTAATACGCTCGTCTCTGTGGCCCTAGTCCTCGCCTCACGGCGGACGGCCGTTAGCCGTTACCCTGCTCTTCGGAGCCCGGACCTTCCTCCCGTCACTTACGTGACCGGCGACTGCCCAGCCGACTTCGGTGTGAATTATCGTTCATTGAGCCACCACCGCATCGCGCCATGAGGGCTTCGCCGCACCGGCGAACATCGATTACAGCTTTTTGGCTCTAGCGACTGCCAGCTGGTCGTTTACGGCACAAATATCAATTAGTCGACATCAAGAAATATCGCCTTAAAACGACCGTACACCAGTCGTTGCGGCTAAAAAGCCATACAGGCAGACGTGACGCGTGCGTGGCACGCAATCGCCACGACGTCGCGGACTACACGACTAGCAGCGATTTGCGGTATTTGTTCAAGTCGCTGAGGCTCTCCAAGCTCTTGCCGAACAAACTCGACAGGTTGTGCAGAATCATTTTCACGACCTTGCCTTCCCATTCTTTGTCGAAGTTGATCTGCGTGTCGAGCCAACGCTCAAGCCACTCAGGGTCTGGCAACTTGCTTTGCACCGTGTCGTTCGGGAACATAGCCTGGTTCACATGCAGATTGGTCGGGTGCAACGGTTTCCCTGCACGACCACTCGCCGCCATCAGGAATCCCAATTTCGCAAAGCCCGCCTTGACCTCGTTGACCTTATCAACCGCAGCCCGCGAAATCGCTTGCTTCAAATATTTCAAATAGGCTCCGGCGTGACGAGCTTCGTCTTTGGCAATCAAACCATAGATGTGTTTTATCAACGGCTCGGTATGCCATTCGCCCGCGCAGCGATACCAATGGTTGAGCCGAATTTCGCCGCAGAAATGCATCATCAGCGTTTCGAGAGGAGGCGCCGGGTCAAACTCAAAGCGCACGTTGTGTAGCTCCGCCTCAGTTGGAACTAAGTCCGGCCGGAAGCGCTTGAGATACTCCATCAGCACCAGCGAGTGCTTCTGCTCTTCGTAAAACCAGATTGACATAAACGCCGAAAAATCGCTGTCGTTGCGGTTGTCGCGCAAGAACATTTCGGTGGCCGGCAGCGCTGACCATTCCGTGATTGCGTTCAAGCGAATGGTTTGCGCTTGCTCTTCGGAGAGCTTGGTTGCGTCAAATGAATCCCACGGCACGTCTGTTGCCATGCTCCAGCGAACAGTTTCGAGATCTTTGAATAATTCAGCGTAGAGCATGAGTGCCTTGAGATCGAAGTGCGGTGCCGCGCGAAAACCGGCGCTGAACACGTGGAGCGAACAAGAAGCAATTTTATCTGCATACGCACAATGCAGCGCCGTTGGTTTTCCCCGGATTGGCTGAGCCGTTAAGCTTCGAAACCGCCGTACGCAACGCGGGTCATCAAGAATTCACAGAGCATTGAGATTGGACAGCATGCGTGCAGCCTCAACGCGAATCGCAGCGCGCTCGTCGGGGCTCTGTCGCGCCAAGTTCTTCACCATCATTGCCGTACGTGGATTGGCCGCGAAGCTGCGTTCATGTTTGTCCAAGAAATGCCAATACAGCGTTGTCATCGGGCAGGCGTTTGCACCTGATTTAACCTCGGGTTGATAGCGGCAACCGTCACAATAATTGCTCATGCGCTTCACATACGCCCCACTCGCGATGTAGGGCTTGCTGGTGAAGCGCCCGCCGTTGGCAAAGAGCGCCATACCAGCAGTGTTGGGCAACTCTACCCACTCTACCGCGTCAACGTAGACGGCGAGATACCAGTCACACATCGACGGCGGCAAGATCTCCGCGATCACGCCAAACATACCGGTAATCATCAGCCGTTGAATGTGATGCGCGTAGCCGTGCTCTAGCGTTTGACTGATGCATTCACGCAGGCAATTCATCTGCGTGTCGCCCGTCCAATACCACGTAGGTAACGCGTTACAGTGCTTAAAGTGGTTATCGGTTTTGAGCGCAGGCATATCGAGGAAATAGACACCGCGAACGAATTCGCGCCAGCCCAAAATTTGCCGAATAAACCCTTCGACGCACGCTAAATCGAATGATCGGGCTTGCAGCGCCGCCTCTGCCCCATGAATCACTTCGCGTGGACTGAGTAGTTTGAGATTTAGCGACGTCGACAGCAGGGAGTGCCAGCCAAACGGCATATTCGTTCACATCGCGTCCTGATACGGACCAAACGCATCCAAGCGGTCCTCGACAAAGCTGCGCAACGCAACTAGCGCTTCGTCGCGCGTTACCGGCCAGTTGAATTGCGTCAACGATCCGGGATGCTCCGAAAATTCATGCTCGACCAAAGCGAACACTTCACGCGTGATCGCGTCTGGCTCGAACCGGGGAACATCTGGCAAAAATCCCGGACCCCGGCGGCCGAAACTCTTCCGGTTCTCGCCATCGAAATTCCACTGACCGCCGAGCGGTTCAGTCGGACTTCCTGGCTGCATCAATACCTGGTGTTCGCGTCGCATCTTGCGATAGAAGTTTTCCAAGCGCAGGGTTTTTCTGTCGCCGGCCCACGCAGCAAACGCCTCACGGGAAAACAGCAAATGCCGATCTGCGCGGATGTCCAGTGCGACGTCGGCTTGCGTTGCAACTTCATTGAGCGCCTGCCAAACACGCAGATCACCGGGCTCAACA
Organism: Burkholderiales bacterium; assembly: GCA_017989135.1. GTDB lineage: Bacteria > Pseudomonadota > Gammaproteobacteria > Burkholderiales > Casimicrobiaceae > Casimicrobium. Next base: position 325 of record JAGNQL010000266.1, on the reverse strand, counting down.
CATACCACGCATGCTGGCGAGTGAGCGGCGAGCACCGCAAGCCACCCCGCTTGGAGCGACACATCATTGTGTTCGCCCAATCGGCGATATTCCACCACCATACCCATTGCCACAAGTTCGGCCGCGAAATGGCGCATGGAAGAAAGAAACAAGGCGGTGCGAGCCTTGTGCGACCACACATGCGTCGATTCATCGCGCGCCTCAATCATCACTATGCGATCAAGCGACGGATCGAAGCCGTCAAACGCAGCCGAGTCGAGGTTGAGTTGGTCGCCGAGCACAACGACCAGTTGTCTGCACGGTGTCACTTGGTTTGGTGTGAGCT
>JAGNQL010000265.1 GCA_017989135.1 Burkholderiales bacterium | reverse complement strand
CTCCAGCACCGTGCGCTTCGCAAGTTTAGGAAGCGGCAGCGAAGGCAACGCGCTCGTCGTTCAGGCGAGCGGCTCCACCGTCATGATCGACTGTGGTTTTGGTATCCGAGAAACCGTAGCGCGCTGCGCACGGCTTGGCTTGGACGTCGCGGCCATTGACGCCATCGTGATCACTCATGAGCACGGCGATCACGTTGGTGGCGCACCGCGGCTCGCGCGTCGATTCGACATTCCGGTTTGGCTCACCTTTGGCACTCTCGCCGCCACGGAATCTCGATGGGACGGCTGCACCCTGCGCGGCTTTGATTCGCATGATGCGTTCGTCGTGGGCGAGATTGAAGTACAACCCTTTCCGGTGCCGCATGACGCCCGCGAACCCGCGCAAATGACCGTGACCGACGGCGAGCGACGGCTCGGCATCTTGACCGATGTCGGCGAATCCACACCGTTCATTGAAGCCTCACTCGCCGATTGCGATGCGCTTTTCCTTGAGGCGAACCATTGCGAAACGATGCTCGCGCATTCGCGCTATCCGGCGGGACTCAAGGCTCGCATTGCGGGGCGCTTTGGGCATTTGTCCAATCGCGCGTCCAGCGATCTGCTTCGAGCCATCGCAGGCCCGAAGTTGCAACATATCGTTGCAGCGCATCTAAGTCGTGAGAACAACACGGCCATCCTCGCGCAAACCGCGTTTGCCGAAGCGCTCGGGGCAGCCGTAGGCGACGTGAAGGTCGCGACGCAGGATTTCGGGCTGGAATGGGTGGATATCGCGTGAACGTCGCGCTGCTCGCCCATGGTTCATTGCCGCCGAAAGCGCGATTTATAGCTTTTTGCGATTATCGACAGCCAGACGGTCATCGTGGCATGAAAAACGCGATAGTCGACTTACTGGTAAAGTCCCACAAAACGCTCGTACGACAGTCGTTGGAGCGAAAAAGTTGTAAAGAACTGCCAAGCGTTCGGAGTTGGCGATGATTCGACCACTGCCGGATGCCGTTATTTTCGATATGGACGGTTTGCTGATTGACAGCGAACGTCTAGCGAGAGCCTCCACGCTGGCGGTGTCGGAGCAGCTCGGGCACCCGATACCCGAGCCGGTTGCAATGCGCATGATTGGGCTCGGGAACGACGCGCTTGAGCGCATGTTGCGCGATGAGCTCGGCGCGAAGTTTCCGCTCAAGCAATTTCGAAACACGTGGAATGAGCATTACGGCGCGCTTGTCGCACAGGGCGTGCCGGTGAAAGCGGGTGTTCTTGAGGCGCTGACGGCCCTAGCTGCCGCAAACGTGCCCTGTGCCGTCGCTACGTCCACCCAAACGCGTCTGGCGCACCACAAGCTCGAAAATGCGGGCTTGCTGCATCATTTTTCGTTTGTCGTGGGACGCGACGCCGTGGTGCACGGCAAGCCAGCGCCCGATTTGTACTTGCACGCCGCTAAGCAATTAGGGCATCGTGCCGAGCGTTGCTGGGCGTTTGAGGATTCTTTGCCGGGACTCACTGCAGCTGCAGCTTCCGGTGCACGCACGCATTGGGTGCCCGATTTGGCGCACATTCACGTTGACGATTTACCCGCAGGCGTTGAAACGATCGATTCGCTGCATCACATTTGCAGCTGGGTGACGCCACGCGCGTGACTTGCGCTCGGCTCGCCAGCGTTTGAAAAAATCAGGACGAAAAAAAGCCGGTCACGAGGACCGGCTTTTGATGGTGCGTTAACTGAAACCGATTAGGGCTTCTTCACGGCATCCTTAGCTGCATCTTTAGCGGCTTCAACTGCTTTACCAGCTGCATCCTTAGCTGCGTCAGCGGTTTTCGCTGCTGCATCTTTGGTTGCGTCAACAGCTTTGCCAGCTGCATCTTTAGCTGCGTCAACTGACTTACCAGCGGCGTCTTTAGCAGCATCAACGGCTTTAGCAGCAGCGTCTTTTGCAGCGTCAACAGGAGCTGGAGCGGCAGCAGCAGGAGCTGCAGCAGGTGCTTCAACTTTTGGTGCTTCGACTTTCGGCTCTTCTTTTTTACCGCAAGCGACGAGGCCAAGCGCCATCAGCGCAGCAACTAGGAGGGTCTTTTTCATTATGTGTCCTTACAACGTGAATCGTTAACGAATGTGTGTGCCTTAAGGAGAATCTCCCTCAGTGGAGACCACCCCGGTGAGCGAAACCAGAATAGAAACTGAGTGAGGGACGGTAGTATAGCCAAAACGGTCCTATCGGAAATCCCGCAACTTACAACCCGAGCGCTTCTGGGAAGACGCGCTGGCCGCCTTGTTCCCAAAGTACTTCAAAGTCATTGGCGTAAGGTATTGATTTTGCTGGACTTTGTAAATTCAGTCGGCCACGGGAATGCACCGAATCGGGGCGAAAAAGAAAGTGTTGCCGGTCTGCAACAGCGAAACTAGAGGGGGGGAGGCCGCGCGCGTCCGAGCCGACGATTTCGATCCGGTGGCCCAATGTCTTGAGCAAGTTGATGAGCCTAGGCGCTTGCGTGGTGACGTACGCCAGATCTACGAGCAAAATGCGGACGTCCACATGGCGATCGAACGCCGCGCGCTGTAGCGCCTCACAACGTGCTTTGCTGCCCCAATCTTGGAGCGCGAGTGAATGGTCAAACACGTTAATCGTTCGCGTTGCGCGCGCGATCAAATCATCAAGCGCGAGTGACACGTCATTCCACGAAATGAGCGTGCGTTGTGTGTCGTCTGTCGCGCCATTTGCGTGATCTGAGCCGGCGGGATCAAGGGATTCGTTAGCGTTGCTCATGGTGTCGCCTCCAAAAAAAACTATGCCGTGACGATTCGTACCCAACCATCGCGGTACCACGCGTAGAGTGCGTCAATTGTTTCTGTCTTCGCATCCGCCGGCACCGAAAGCGTGCGTGCATCGGCTAGAGAATGCCACAGGGCTGCGTCACCTTGTACGACAAACGCGTCGCCGTTGATGAACAAGAATTCGTCATCGTACAAACATTGCGTTCCCGCCGCGAGGGCTACTGCGCCGCCCTTTGCGCTACCGCAAGCCTTTGCAAAGGCCGTTCGCGAGAGCAATGGTTTTGGTTCCGAGAATTCAACGGAGGGTTTCGGATCGGTCGCGTAACAACCGGCAAATTGCTTGATCGCTGCTTTATCCATTTGTAGTTTCGCAATGGCATCGGCCACTTCGCGTTGGTACTGTTTAGGCATGCGCGCCGGGTGATCCGTGGCTGTTAAATCAGGATCGGCGAGACGGCCTTCAATTTCACTCGTGGCACCAATCCAATCAAGAAAGCCATCGGCCAGTTCTTGATGTGTTGGCGCACGAAAACCGATGGAATATGTCGTGCAAAAACCTTCCGACTGCATCGCCACGCCATCATGCGCGACATGCGGCGGCAGATACAACATATCGCCGGCTGTTAACTCAAACGTTTCCGACGGCACCATACGCTTCAAAATTTTCAGCGGCGCATCGGGAATCAGCGACAGGTCTTTTTGCTCCGAAATTTGCCAGCGCCGCGTGCCCACGCCTTGTAGCAAGAACACATCGTACGAATCAAAATGTGGCCCAACG
>JAGNQL010000264.1 GCA_017989135.1 Burkholderiales bacterium | reverse complement strand
TTCGCGGCAAAAAGCATGGCAATTCCTGAAAATCCAACGTGCCAGACTGACACATCCAAAATATGACCCTGATTATAGGTGCCGTCGTCCGATGGCCTGACCGACACGGCAGTGACGCCACTGCGGGCGCGGTCGCGATCGTTCGCGCACCGCTCGGAGCCGACCTGTGAGCGATCCGATCACCATTCCGTTTGCCATGGCCGGCATGCGGCTCGACGCCGCATTGGCGCAGCTTTTCCCCGATCACTCGCGGGCTCGCCTTAAGGGCTGGCTCGACGAGGGTCACATTGAGGTCGACGGCGAAATTCGCGCCGGAAAATCCAAGCTCGAAGGCGGCGAGTCGCTCGTCGCGCGCTTGCCAGACGCCAAGGTCGAAACGACCGCTGAGCCAGAAGATATTCCGATTGACATCGTGTTTGAAGACGAGCATCTTCTGATCATCAACAAACCGGCGGGCCTTGTCGTTCACCCCGGCGCGGGCAATCGCGACGGCACGCTTTTAAACGCGCTGTTGCACCATGCGCCACAGCTGGCAAACGTCGCCCGCGCGGGCATCGTGCATCGTCTCGACAAAGACACGAGCGGCGTCATGATGGTGGCAAAGACCATTCAGGCGCAGACGCATTTGGTGCGCCAATTGCAAACGCACGCTGCGTCGCGCGAATACTTAGCGCTCGTTCACGGCGAAGTGAAAAAGTCTGGCACCGTCGAAGGCGCGATTGGCCGCCACGGCAAAGACCGCACGAAAATGGCGATTGTCGTGATGGGCGGCAAGCCTGCGGTAACGCACTACAAGCCGCGCGAACATTTCGGCGGCCCGGCACTGCGTGGTCGTCATTACACCTTGCTGGAATGCAAGCTGGAAACTGGCCGTACGCATCAAATCCGCGTCCACCTTTCCGCCAACGCGCGCCCGCTCGTTGGTGACGCTACCTACGGAAAGCGCGGCGACACAATGTTTGGCCGCCAAGCGCTGCACGCGTGGCGCTTGACCGTCGCGCACCCGGTTACGGGCAAACTGATGCGCTTCGTCGCACCGATGGCCAGCGACTTCAACTATCTGCTGCGTCAACTTCGCGCCGAGCGCGATAACGTGCGCGTGCTTGAAGAAGACGAGGACGATTTCGATGACGACTTTGACGAGAGCGGCATCGAGGTGATTTACGTTCGTGACTAACCTGCGTCTAAATCTTCCGCTCATCACGCCCGACTGGCCCGCGCCCGACAACGTGTTCGCGGCGATGACCACGCGCGTCGGCGGTGTTAGCGTCGCGCCGTACGACTCACTCAACATGGGGTACGCCACGGCCGACGATCGCGCAAACGTCGCACAAAACGAGCGCTTGGTCGCGGCGTCGCTCAACGTCGAAACCTCTGCGATTCGTTGGGTGTACCAAGTGCACGGCGTTGATGTGCATCACGCTGAGGCGCTACCTCTGAACGAGCCGCTCGGTGCGGCGACGATTCAGGGCGATGCCATCGTGAGTCACACACCAGGCCTCGTGTGCGGCATCAAAGTCGCGGACTGCATGCCGGTATTGTTCGCTGCGAACGACGGTTCAGCCGTCGGCGCGACGCACGCGGGATGGCGTGGATTGTCGGGCGGCGTACTTGAGCGCACCGTCGCGCAAATGCGTTGCAAAGCAGAAGACATCGTCGCGTGGCTCGGCCCATGTATTGGACCCAACGCATTCGAGGTCGGCGAAGATGTGCGGCAAGCATTCGTAGAAAACGACGCATCAGCCGAAAAATTCTTCGCACCGCGTACCGTGCAGGGGAAGTTTCTCTGCGACATGTTTGGTCTGGCGTTGTTGCGCCTTAATGCGATCGGCGTAACGCAAATTGCGGTTAGTGGGCGCTGCACTGTGTCCGAGACTGAATTTTTCTACTCGCACCGGCGCGACAAAGTCACGGGTCGCATGGCGGCGTTTGTTTCGATCAAGGCTTGACCGAACGGGCCTTCATCCGGCGTAAATAGAACTCCGACATAATCTGCACATGTCGGAAAAAACCGCAGCCACTACCGTAGCTATTCAGCGCCCGCTAGACATCCAAGCTTGGGTTGCGGTGCGCGTGGGGCAACCCGCAGCGGCGCGCGGCGCGGCAGCCGCGGAACTGATGCAGATTTTGCATCTCGACGACGACTGTATTGCCACAGCGTGTCTAACGCCGCTGCCATCGGATGCTGCCACCGCCGATCTGGTCAACGCAGCGTTTGGCCTCGAAGTAGGAAAGCTTTTTTCGGGCGTGCATCGCATGGCGTCGATGCAAGGGCTGGCAAAAGCATCAACGGTGCCGACGACGCCTGCGCAGCAAGCGCAGCAGACGGAAGTGTTGCGCAAAATGTTGTTGGCGATGGTCGACGATATGCGCGTCGTTTTCATCAAGCTCGCCGAGCGACTGGTCTCGCTGCGCGCGGCGGCGATGTCGAGTGAGGCACGCCGCAACGAAACGGCGCAAGCCGAAGCGCGCGAAGTGATGGACGTGTTTGCGCCACTCGCGAACCGGCTGGGTTTGTGGCGTTTGAAATGGGAGCTTGAAGACCTTTCGTTGCGCCTGCTCGAGCCCACGGAATACCACCGCATCGCGCGTTATTTGGACGAAACGCGCATCGAGCGTGAAGCCTATATCGACACGACGAAAGCCACGCTGCGCGACGCATTGTCGAAGGCGCACATACCCGGCGAAATCACCGGTCGCTCAAAGCACATTTACTCGATCTACGACAAGCTCAAGCGAAAGCGCTGCGCGATTGAAGAGCTCTACGACATTCGCGCGATTCGCGTGATCGTGCCTGAGTTGAAGGATTGCTATTCCACGCTTGGGATTGTGCACAGCATGTTTCAGCCGATTCCCGGCGAATTTGACGACTACATCGCCAAGCCCAAGGCCAACAACTATCGCTCGTTGCACACGAGCGTGATTGGTTCGCAGAATCGAGCGCTCGAAGTACAAATTCGCACACAGGAGATGCACCAGTACAGCGAATACGGCGTGGCCGCACACTGGAACTATAAAGAAGGCGGCAAAGCGGGCAGCGACGCTGCTTTCGCCGAGAAAATTTCGAGCTTGCGGCAGGTGTTGTCGTGGGGCAAAGAGGTCAGTTCACCCGGAGAAATGCTCTCGGGCTTCAAAGCGTCGCTCTTCGAAGAAACGATTTTTGTGCTCACGCCGCAAGGCAAGATTATTGATTTGCCGAAAGACTCAACGCCGATTGACTTTGCGTATTCCGTGCACACAGGTTTGGGGCATCGTTGCCGCGGGGCGAAGGTCGACGGAGCGATGGTGCCGCTCAACACGCCGCTGAAAAATGGCCAGCGTGTTGACATCATCACCGTCAAAGAAGGCGGACCATCGCGCGATTGGTTGAACCCGGACACCAACTATCTGCGCAGCCATCGTGCGCGCGGCAAAGTGCGACAGTGGTTCAATAGTCTTGAGATTCAGGAAACGCTAGCGCACGGTCGTGCGGTGGTCGAAAAAGACTTACAGCGCCACGGCCAAACCGCGCTGAATCTCGACAAGCTCGCGCACGATGGCTGCGCAGATAGTTGGTG
>JAGNQL010000263.1 GCA_017989135.1 Burkholderiales bacterium | reverse complement strand
GTTGACCGTCGCGAACGTTTTTTCAACGAGCGCGACGTAGATATCTGTCGCACCGGTCGCACCGTACGCTTCGATCAGGCGCGTCTTTACGCGGCCCGCGACGGGCGCTTTGCAAAAGATCGCGATGTGGGTATCAGCGTACTTCACCGAATTTGAATCCTGAGAAAGTCACCGCACAGTTCGATACCAACGCGAAAGTGTCTCGGGCGAAACACCACACCAGTATCCCAAGCGTAGCGCCCACATGAGCGCAATCGTTTTCCACACACCTTGCGTTTGCCATCGCCGGGCCGACGTTTCGACACGACTATGAACGCAAACGGGTAGCGCAATCTTCTTCAGCAATCGAGAAAGCGCGATGTCTTCCATCAAAGCGATTTGAGGAAAACCACCGACGCGCTCAAACGCCGATTTACGAACAAAGATCGCTTGGTCTCCCGTAGCGATGCCTGTGAGCCGTGAGCGCAGGTTCATCATGCTGGCGACGACACGCAGCATCGCGGGGCCCGGCATGGGATTGGCGCATAGTGTGACGTCGAAACGACCCCATGCGGCGGCGGAGTTCGCAAGCGCGCGTTCAATATCGTCGAGTGCGGTGCTTGGTAGTTGCGTATCGACATGCAGAAACAGGAGGATATCGCCGTGTGCGTCCGCCGCCCCGGCGTTTTGCTGGCGTGCGCGACCGGCGGCTGACGTGATGATGATTGCGCCATGTGCTTTGGCCAAGGTGACAGTTTCGTCGCTGCTCCCGCCGTCAACTACGATGATTTCCGCGCCGCGCTGGCGCATCGACGCGAGCGCGCCAAGCGCGGCAGCGATGCAAGCGGATTCGTTGAGAGTCGGAATGATGATTGAGATCACGGGATGGTAGGTCTGGCGCGTTTTCGTGAGAGCGGGCTCGCCCGGTCTAAACGATCGAATTCCAGCTGTGATTAACTGGACGCTTGCCTAAAGTTAACGCCAATCGCGGGCGCGCCCGCTCCCACAGATTATCTGCCGCCCAGTCTATTCGCTGGATCTATTCCAATGCGCCACCGCAGCTACTGCCTTGCCCGGCGGTGCAGCCAAAGCAATGGTCTCGCACGATAATCGCGCCGCCGTTCAATGCGTCACCTGGCGCAGCGAGCATGTCGCGCAGATGCGTCTTGGCGCGACCGTCCGCGCGAGTGGGTAACCCCAGCATCTGGTTGAAATCGCAGTCGTACACATAACCCTGCCAATCAATGCTGATCTGATCGCGGCACATCACGCCGTCTAAGTTTTCGTTGCGATGCGCGTTCTTAAGCACCGTCATGTATCCGTCAAACGTGCCTTTGGAAATCAGGGTAGAACCAAAGCGCTGAATCGGCATGTTGGTGATGGTGAACAGATGATTGAAGCGAATGCCAAACGTCTCGCCGAGAATGCGTTTGTAGTCGGCTTGCAGGGCGGCCTGCGGCGGCGGCAGCGAGGCCCCTTGCGGGTTGTAGACGAGATTTAATTCCAACTCGCCTGAATCATCGCCGTAACCTAGCGAGTTCAAGAGTTGCAGCGCCCGAATACTTTGGTCAAACACGCCGTTGCCGCGCTGCTTGTCGACATTGTCAACAGAGTAGCAGGGGAGTGAGGCCGTGATGGCGACCTTGTTGTCCGCCAAGAACTGGGCGAGTGTTTCTTGGCCTGGTTCAAACAAGATGGTGAGATTGCAACGGTCAATGACCTTGCAGCCAAGCGCACGCGCTTCTTGCACGAGCGCGCGAAAGTACAGATTCAACTCAGGGGCACCGCCCGTAAGGTCAAGCGTTTTGGCTCCGGTGTGCTTCAGCGTGTCGATGACGAGATCAATGGTTTCGCTGTCCATCATCTCGGTGCGCTGCGGGCTGGCCGCAACGTGGCAATGCACGCAGGATTGATTGCATTTGTAGCCGAGATTCACCTGCAGAGTGCTCACACTGCGGCGGCGCAGCGCCGGGAACGTAGTGCGTTGGCTATCGAGGCGGGGGAGTACAGCGTGCATGAAGAACTTCTTTAAGCGAAAAGCAACCTAAATGTAGTCGCAGTTCGCTTTCCGATCCTTACACCCCCAGCAAGGGCTACTGAACCTTGAGCAAATCGCTGTCGGGCGTCACTTTGCACGGTCCAACACGTGTCGCCTTCATCGTCTGCGAGATCGTTTCAACGCCATTGACAGACGGCGAGTACTTCGACTCAAGAGCCAGAAAGAATTTCGAGGGTTCGACCCGACCCGACGCGCGGCCGGATAACGTGCTGCCGCCGTCGCAGGCGTATGCGAATTGCAACGAATCGAATCTGCCGTTTTTGTTGGGGATGCGCTCAAACTGCGTACTTGGACAGCGGGCTTCGCTGCTGGCGAGCGTTTGCAGCGCAAACGCGCGACCCGACGCAAAGTCCGCTTCAGTCCGACAGACTGCAAATGAGATCGTCGGAAAATTCACGCGCATATCGGCCGGAATTTTCGTCAGATCGGTCGCGATGGTGTATTTCCATTCGCCCGGCGTCTGCGCTACCGCGCTCGCGCTTGCCAGAAGCGCTACGTAGGTGAGCGCGCCGCGAACTAGCATCCACCTAAACGCTTGGCGCTCATGCTCATGTTCATTTTGCCGCCCATCGCTTTCGTGTTGCCGCCGGTCATCGTCATTTTTGAGTCAAACTGCGTCGACGTTGCCGTCATGTCGTAAGTCATAACCATGGGCTCGGGCAAATTTTTTCCTGTACAGGTGGCAGTGAACTGGTAGCGGTTGCCCGTATGTTTCAGATCGGAGTACTTGCAGTCCATGCCTGCATCTTTTTGCGCGGCGAGATTGCGGCCTTCATCTACGTCTTTCTGTGTGACGCACTGCTCAAAGCTCATCGGGATACTGCCCATGCCCGGAATCTCCGTGCGCGTGCTGTAGCTCCACTTTCCGGGCTCGGAATTGAGCTTAGGAAGCTGGGCGAAAGCGGTGCCGGCACAAACCGTCAGTAGCGAAAATAAAAGGGCGATTCGTTTCATGGCGTCCTCGAAAGTGGGCTAAATCGTGGTGCGGCAACAAAAGCGACACCTACAGCTTGAAAAGACGGAGGAGTTTAGCGTTTTGCGACATTTGCGTTAGCGTGTGTTTGCACGAACTTGCGCCCGTCTTTGACAAACCGAGCCTCTGAGCGAATGGCAGCCTTGTCTGTACCCTAGCGCATTAGCGAGCCAACTGTCGAAGCAATTCGCAGGCATCGGCTATAAAGATCATTCTGACTTAACTGGCAGGGGTTTTATGCGGCACACTTCACAAGCATTTCGCGTGGCGCTGGCGGTTGGTTTTTGTTGGTTGGCGACCTTCGCAACCTTGACGATGGCGCAGGATTACCCGGCGCGCAGCGTGACTTTGGTGGTGCCCTTTCCGCCCGGTGGCGTGGCCGACAACGTTGCTCGCCCAGTCTCAGTTGCGCTTGGCAAGCAACTTGGGCAGTCAGTCGTGATCGAAAACAAACCCGGTGCTGGTGGCGGCATTGGAATGGCCGCGGTGGCCAAGTCAAAGGCAGACGGCTACACGTTGCTTTTAGCGCTGTCCTCAATCTCCATCATTCCCGAGGCGGATAAAGTGCTCGGGCGCGCGCCGATG
>JAGNQL010000072.1 GCA_017989135.1 Burkholderiales bacterium | reverse complement strand
AGTGTGGCTTTGACCGTCGGAGGCAGCGCGTAGTCGGTTCGGCCTTGCAGCGTTGCAAGCGCGGAGCGTACGAATTGATAGAAGGTCACCGTCACGGCGACGGGGTTGCCCGGTAGGCCGAAGAAATATGCGCCGCCGACTTTGCCCACGGCCATGGGCCGGCCCGGCTTCATGGCGATCTTCCAGAACAGCACTTCGCCGAGTTCATTCAGCATTTGTTTGATGAAATCGGCTTCGCCTACGCTCACGCCGCCGCTGGTGATGATGACGTCGGCCTGTGCGCTCGCAGCAAGAAACGCAGCCTCGATCGCTTCGGGCGAATCAACGAAATTGCCGAGGTCGATCGGTTGGCAACCTGCGCGCTCCAACAAGCCGTAAATCGTATAACGGTTGCTATCGTAAATTTCGCCAGGGCCGAGTGGCGAGCCGATGGTTTTGAGCTCATCGCCAGTCGAGAAAAACGCAACGCGCAGCTTGCGATAAACGTTCACTTCCGGGACGCCCAAGCTCGCGAGAAGGCCGAGTGCCGCGGGGCCGATCAGCGAGCCGCGTTTCAATGCGACGGCGCCAGTTTTCAAATCTTCGCCACGAAAGCGACGGTTTTGTCCAGCTTTCAAATCGTTGGGGATGTGAATGCCTGCTTCGTCTTCGGTAACGCGCTCTTGCATGGCGACCGTCTCGCAATCAGCGGGCATCACCGCGCCCGTAAAGATGCGCACGCATTCGCCTTTGCCGACAGCGCCGAGGTACGGCTTTCCGGCGAAGCTGGTGCCGATGCGCTTCATCGGGGTGGTTGCATCGGAGCTAATGTCCGCGTGGCGATAGGCCCAGCCGTCCATCGCGGAGTTGTCGTGGCCCGGCACGTCGATTGGCGAGATGACGTCGTCGGAGGTTACGCGACCCAACGCGGCGCGAATGTTCAGGCGTTCGGTGAGCGTGATCGGCGAGAGGACCTTGCTGATGAAGTCGCGCGCCTTGTCGACCGGCATCGAATTCGGATCGTAGTCGTCAGCGCAGGAGAGTTCGCGGATGGTGGCAGTCATACGAAAAAATGGGTGAAGCGAAACGAAGGAATGAGTTTAGTCGTTCGTTGGGGTTCGGTGACTCACTGAGTAGGCGACGACTTGGCGTCGCTCCTTGCCGCCGAGCGCGGACAAGTCCGCGCCTACAACTGTGCGTCGTAACCGTGCCTAGCAATAAAGGCGGGAGCTACGCGCCGCGTGCCACCACGCGGATGCCGGACGGCAACACGCGTACGCTCACCTCGGTCGATTCGCCAAGATACTCGCCATCGACCGCGAGCGGCACGGCGGGCGTGGCGTAGATCTGCATGTCGGAGAACGGCTGCGTGTGAATCCGTGCGTCTGGCAGATGCTTTCCGAGCAGCAGCTTCGGCAACATAGCCATCGTTGACAGGCGCGTGAAGCGTCCCGCGATGAGTGTGTCGAGTTTTCCGTCGTTGATTGATGCGTGTGGCACAGCGGGCATTCCGCTGCCGAAGGTCGGGGTGTTAAGCACTGAGGCGAAGAGGGCGCTGCCGCTGCGTAAGGCGGCGCCGTCGCAGTGCACCGCAAGTTGCCAGTGGCGCAGCGCAACGATCTCACGCACCGTGGCGAGCAAGTAGCGCGTCAGCCCGCGAAGTTTCTTTGGCCCGTTGAGTGCACGTAGCGCCACTGCTGAATCAAACCCAATCGTGCAACACGCGAGAAACGGCACATCGCGATCATCAAACGCGACACGGCCCACGTCCATGGGTGATGACTCACCTTTGATTGCGTGCGCTAGGGCTTCTTCCCACGAGAGTTTGAATACTCCCAAAGCACGCGCAACGTCATTGCCGCTGCCGAGCGGCACGACGGCGAGCTCGCGTTCGCTGCCCACGATGCCCGGAAGCATGCGATTTATCGTGCCGTCGCCACCGACCACGACGATGCGCGCGTCTTTCGCCGTGTCTCCAATCAATGCGAGCCCATCGGAGACGGTGGAGGTGACGACGAAGCGAGCGGTTGGGTAGTCGGTGCGGATGCGGGCGCGAATGTCGGCTTCTAGTTTTAGCGCGCGGCCGCCACCGGCGTTCGGGTTCAAAAGGACGAGGACAGAGGTCATGGCGCGCGAGTATAGGGGCTAGCGGCGCGGCATGACGCTAGCATTGCAGGTTGCTCACATAAGGAAAATCTCATGATTCTCGAAGTTGCAGACATCCGTATCCCGGCAGGCAAGCAAGCTGAATTCGACGCGGCGATTCAACGCGGCGTTGAAACCGTGATCAGCAAAGCCCAAGGCTTTTGCGGTTACAAGGTCAATCGCGGCGTGGAATCGCCAGAGCGTTACCTGTTGATGATTTACTGGGCCACGCTGGAAGACCACACGGTCGCGTTTCGTCAAGGCCCGTTGTTTCCGGAGTGGCGCGCGATTGTTGGGCCATTCTTTGCGCAACCGCCGGTGGTTGAACACTTCGAGTTGGTGGTGAAGTCCGCGTAATCGCTTCCGCCCGGCGCAATTTTCTGTGGGAGCGGGCTTGCCCGCGATTAGGTTGCGCGAACGCCAAAGCGTTCATCGCGGGCAAGCCCGCTCCCACAGTAGCTAGTGTTGCAAGAACACCTCGCGCTCGCGCACCCATTGCTCGTCTTCGCTTTCGCGGATGATGGTGACCGAGCGCATTAGGTCGCGAAACGTTTCTTTTGTGACTTGCGCCGAGGCTGTGCACAGCGCATCGTAGCGCGTGGGTTCGCTAGCGCGCGCGAGCGTAATGTGTGGCGTGAAGTCGAATTCAGTGCGTAAAAATTCGGCGAGCGGGCCCCGATAGAGTCTGTCATGCATTTCGATGAGTGCGTCGCTGCCGACTTGTGTGGCGATACCGATAAATTCGTTTTGTGCCGACCAGAAGCCGTGCATCACTACGGGAAAACAAGGCCATACGCGCAGCACTTTTTGCGCATGCGCCGCGATTTGATCGAGCGTCAAGCGCGAATGAAATGGAAACACGAGCGTCAGGTGGGGCGGCAGCGACTGCGCTTGCGGATCGTTTGGCCCGCGAAAGCGATCAATGACTTTGTGATTCTCAAACGTCGGAAACCACACAATCGCGCGACGCGGAAGCGTCGGGCGCAGAATGTAGGTGAGTTTCTTGCGAGCCATGGGCTATTCATAGCGCATGGAAGCTACGTTTCCTGATTGCTTCGCGAAGAACGCGTCGTCTTACTGCAAATGCCGCAACTCATCAATCGTATTGATGTTGGCGAATGCGCTCTCGTCGGCGAATTCCACTTCAACGACGTGATGCGCGCCGTACCACGTATCAATCTTGCGACCACCGCCTTCTAGAAACGCGGTGAGACTAGGCAACAACGCGGTCGTGCATAACGTGAACACAGGTTGTGCGAAACCGCCGGTGCGCGCTACGGCCAGCTCAGCGATGTTGTCGCTGAGAGCGGCGTAAAGACGCGCGACGATGTCCAGCGGCAGAAATGGCGAGTCGCACGGTGCGGTGACAATGTAGGGCGTCGTGCACGTGCGCAAGCCCGCATGTAGCCCCGCGAGCGGCCCTGCGAATCCACCGACCTCATCGCTAATCACCGAGTAGCCAAACGCGTTGTATTCGTCGAGGCTGCGGTTCGCATTGATGATGAGCGGTCCGACCTGTGACGCGAGGCGCTCAATCACATGCGCGACCATCGGTTTGCCGCGAAACGGCACGAGGCCTTTGTCGCGCGAGTCCATGCGGCGGCCCATACCACCGGCGAGCACGAGTCCTGTGATGTCCTTCACGCCGGTTCTCCGTTCGCGGTTGCGTCGAAGACGAATCGCCCCGGATCATTGAACAACAAAAAGTGCTTGTTCACCGCGCGGCCGATCATCGTCATGCCCACGCGTCTGGCGATTTCGTACCCCATTTGCGTGAGCCCCGAGCGCGACACCAAAAACGGCACGCCCATTTGCGCGGCTTTGATCACCATCTCGCTGGTGAGTCGGCCAGTTGTATAGAAAATTTTGTCGCCACCGGTCACGCCGTCGAGCCACATCATGCCGGCGATCGCGTCCACGGCGTTGTGCCTTCCGACGTCTTCGACGAAGTAAAGGAGTTCCGGCGTGAGACTAAACAAGGCACAGCCGTGCACCGCACCAGCTTGCTTGTAAATCGTTTCGTGTTTGCGGACGAGTTCGGAGAGCGCATAGAGCGTGCTTTGTTTGAGTTGCACGTCGGTTGGCAAGGAAATGTCGTCGATATCCGCCATCAGATCGCCAAACACCGTGCCGCTGCCACAGCCTGTGGTTTTGGTGCGGTGCTCCATTTTTTCGTCGAGATCTACGAGACCGGTGCGCGTATAGACGGACGCCGCGTTCACTTCCCAATCCACTTGCACCGCGACGATTTCTTGGATGTCGTCAACGAGGCGCTGATTGCGCAGGTATCCAAGCACCAAGGCTTCTGGCGCTGCGCCGAGCGTCATCAGCGTGAGAATTTCGCGCTTGTCGACGTACACCGTCAGCGGATGTTCGCCCGCCACAGCAGCCACGCCTGCGGCGCCATGTTCGTCGCGCGTCGGGACGTCGAAGGTGGACGGCCGCGCGGCGTCGGTGAGTTGCGGACGGTATCGTGCAGGTGGTTTTGGAGCAGAGTTCGGAGGCATGCGTTCATGTTAGCGAGCACGCACGAAAGCATCGCTCTGCGGAAGCAACTCTACGCATTGAACGACTGCCTGGCGGTGGTTGTAGGTGTAAATATCAGAAAGTCGATAAGTCTGTAAATCCTGCCGAAAGCACCGCCAGACTGTCGTTGGAGGCAAAAAGCTGAAAGAAATTCATTTGTATAAATAATCATGAGTTCAGTGAAATCGTTCATGCCGTTGGCATGTGACGCGGTTAAACTGCGTTGCTACCGCGCCGCCAATGCAGCGCGAGGTACCGACGATTTTGGAGACGATGATCATGCGAAAACTCCTTGCCGCGTTTCTGGTTGCGACGACACTGAGCTGCGCTAACACTGCTATTGCGGCGTGCAGTTTGGATATTGATCTGGACGGTGCGGTGCTCCCTGAGACCGACGGTCTGCTCATCGTGCGTCGCCTGCTTGGATTCCAAGGCGCGCCCCTGACGCTCGGTGCGGTCAATCCATCGGGTAATCGAACCGATGCGCTCGCCATCGCTAATTTCATCGATCCCATGGTCGCCGACCGAACGCTCACGCTCGACGGCAGCACCAACGCACCCAACAGCGCGAAAGATGGCCTCATGCTGGTGCGCGCGATGTCAAACCTAACCGGCGCTGCCGTGACGCAAGGTGCGATCTCGGGCACGCCGCCGCGCAGCTCATGGTCGCAAATTAGGCAATACCTCAACAGCACCTGCGGCACCAACTATGCCGACCCGTCGTTACCGGTAAAAACCACGCTGCTCAATTCGAGTTTGTCGAGCCCGTGGGGCATGGCGTTTTTGCCGGACGGACGCATGCTTGTGACGCAGCGCGGAGGCACGATGGTCATCGTGAGCGCGAACGGCGCGACGGTGTCGACACCGTTCAGCACCACGCTGCCAAACTTAACGTCCGCCGGTCAAGGCGGTTTGCTTGACGTCGCGCTTGATCCCGACTTTGACCTGACGACCAATCCACGCATTTACTGGACATTCTCTGAAACCGGCGCGGGCGGTTCGGGAACGGCGGTCGCACGCGGCAATTTAGTGGGCAATGCGATTCAAAACGCACAAGTGATTTATCGGCAAGTGCCGAAAGTGGGCGGCGACGGACACTTCGGTTCGCGCCTCGCGTTTCGTTTCGACAAAACGCTCATGGTCACTCTCGGCGAACGGCAAACCGATGACCCAGCCAACCCCACAAGCAACAACGCGCAGAACCTGACCAAAACGCTGGGTAAGGTCATCCGCATCAATCGTGACGGAACGATTCCCGCGGGGAATCCGACGTTTTCAACAGTCGGCGCGCTGCCCGAAATTTGGAGCCTCGGGCATCGGAATCCGCAAGGCGCAGCGATGAAGCCGGGCACCGATGATTTGTGGCTGACCGAGCACGGCCCACTCGGCGGTGATGAGTTAAACCGCGTGCTGCCGGGGCTAAATTTCGGATGGCCGCTTCGCAGCTACGGCTGTCCGTACAGCGCTGGTAGCAACACGCCGGCGTGTCGTGTCGGCGGCGGCACGCACGCGCCCACGTACGAGGAACCCAAGACCACGTGGCTCCCGAGTTCCACCGCGCCGGCTGGTTTGATCTTCTACACGGGCACGCAGTTCTCCGATTTGGGTTGGCAGAACAACGTGTTCACCGGCGGACTCACGGGCGCGACGCTATGGCGCATCGTGCTCAATGGCGACACGTTCGTGTCGAAGGAAGAGGTCGCGGTGGTCAAAGCACTCGGGCAACGCATCCGCGTCGTCAGGCAAGGGCCAGACGGTTGGATTTACCTACTCACGGACAGCGGGCAGTTGATTCGAGTGGATCGCTGATACAGCTTTATGCGTTCAACGACCAACAGGCGGTTGATATCGTGAAATTTTCTGCGTTATCGACTTATAACGAAAAGTCGCTATAACGACCGCTGGGCAGTCGTTCGAGCTAAAAAGCTATTAGGCGTACTCGCTGTCCTCGCGTCAGTTGCACCCGACGCCGCTGCGCAGCGCGCACTCCGCCGCGAACGACGCGGGTTCGAGTTGCAACGTGATGTGGCCGATATTGAAGTGCTCGCGCAGCTCATGCTCCGCTTCGTGCAGGATGTGGCTCGCGTCAGAATCCGCGTCAGCGAGCACAAGATGCGCGGTGAGCGCGACATGCGTTGTACCCATGGCCCACACGTGCAGGTCGTGCACATCCGCGACACCCGGAAGCCCGCTGAGGAGCGTGCGCACGGCCGCGACGTCGATGCCTTGGGGCACGCCGTCGAACATTAGATGTAGCGACTGCCTGAACAGCGAAACGGTGCCGAGCACAATCACCAGCGCGATGAGCAAACTCATCACCGGATCAATCCAGGTCCAGCCTTTCCACAAGTACAACGCACCGCCGATGACCACGCCGAGTGACACCAACGCGTCGCCCGCCATGTGCAAAAACGCACCGCGAATGTTCAAGTCGCCGTGACGACCGCGCATGAAGAGAAGTGCGGTGGCCGTGTTAATCACGATACCCACCGCAGCGACGGCGATGATCGTCCAGCCTTGCGTGGGCTCGGGCGAGTTCAAGCGCGTGATCGCCTCCCACGCGAGCGAGCCCATCGCGACAAGGAGCAGTACGGCGTTGGCGAATGCGGCGACGATTGAGGCACGCCGGAACCCATAGGTGTGTCGCGCGTCTGGGCGCAGCTTGCCCGCCCACGCCGCGCCCCACGCGAGCACAAGGCCCGCAACGTCGCTCAGGTTGTGGCCTGCATCTGCAAGCAGCGCGAGTGAATTTACGCGCCAACCGTAGAACGCTTCAACCGCAACAAACGCGAGATTGAGTGCGATGCCAATGGCGAACGCACGACCGAACTCGGCGGGCGCGTGATGATGGCCGTGGTCGTGATCGTTGGCGTGCTGGTGCGAGTGACCGTGGTCGTGATGATGTTCAGCGCTCATGCGCCATTCTGCCGCGCACCGCGTTCGTACCAATCTTTTGATTGGTTGACCACACGCACGACGAGCAACATCACGGGCACTTCGATCAATACGCCGACGACCGTTGCGAGCGCTGCGCCCGAATGAAAACCAAACAAACTGATGGCCGCCGCGACCGCAAGTTCAAAGAAATTCGACGCGCCAATCAACGCCGACGGACACGCCACCGCGTGGCTCTCGCCCAACGCGCGATTGAGGCCGTACGCGAGCGCAGAGTTGAATAGCACCTGAATCAAAATCGGCACCGCAAGCAGTGCAATCACCAAAGGTTGCTTCAAGATTGCTTCGCCTTGAAACGCAAAGAGCAACACCAACGTGACGAGCAGCGCAGCAATAGACCACGGCCCGAGCTTTGCCATCGTGGCATCGAATGCGGCCTGTCCTTTTGCCAGCAACATCTTGCGCAGCAGCTGCGAAATGATGACCGGAATCACGATGTACAGGACAACTGATGTAACGAGCGTTGCCCACGGCACGGTGATCGCGGAAATTCCGAGCAGAAACGCCACCAACGGCGCGAATGCAATCACCATGATGCTGTCGTTCAACGCCACTTGTGAGAGCGTGAACAACGGGTCGCCGTTAGTCAGTCGGCTCCACACAAAAACCATCGCCGTGCAAGGCGCGGCGGCGAGCAAGATCAGCCCCGCGATGTAGCTATCCAACTGGTCCGCGGGCAACAACGGTGCGAACAGGTGGCGAATAAATAGCCAGCCCAGAAACGCCATCGAAAAAGGCTTTACCAACCAATTCACAAACAACGTCACGCCAATGCCGCGCATGTGTTTGCGCACCTCTGCAAGCGCTCCGAAATCCACCTTCACGAGCATTGGAATAATCATCACCCAGATGAGCAAACCCACAGGCAAGTTGACCTGTGCGATTTCCATGCGGCCAATCGCCTGCGATACGCCGGGCGCGATTTGCCCGAACGCAATGCCAGCGACGATGCAGAGGAATACCCACACGGTGAGGTAGCGCTCGAAGACGCTCATCGGTGCGGGCGCTGCTGCGCACGTCGTTTCGCTCATGGTGATGCCACCGGCGTGTTGCCAATCGCCGCAATTTCATGCCTGATGGCGAGCGCATCGAGCGACTCAATCGGCAGCGAGCAGAACGTGCGCATGCGCGTCGCGATTTGCTGAAACACTTTTTGGAACGACGCACGCTTGGCCTCGTCCGATCCTTCAACGGCGGCTGGGTCTTCGTAGCCCCAGTGCGCCGTCGCAGGATTACCCGGCCAAAAAGGACAAGTTTCTCCAGCTGCGTTGTCGCAGACGGTGATGATGAAATCCATTTGCGGTGCGTCTGGCAGCGCAAATTCGTCCCACGATTTGCTGCGCAGCGTTGACGTGTCGTAGCCCGTTGGCGCGATCATCTCTATGGCGAATGGGTTGATTTTTCCGGTCGGATGACTCCCCGCGCTATAGCCGATGAATCGGCCGTTGCTCATCGTGGTGGCAAGCGCTTCGGACATGACACTGCGCGCGGAATTACCGGTGCAGAGGAAGAGGATGTTGTAGGTTTTCATTGTGGCGTGGTCGAGGAGGGGTGCGTAGAAATGGTTAGGCGCGCTTGCTTCGCGGTCGCTAACCGCAACACGCAGTTGGCTTCGGAGTTGTTGCGGGTGCGGCGGCCGTTGACGCGCAGCAGCTAGGTGCGCAGCAGGTACGCTCGTTGGATGTCGCCGCCGGGATTGCCGCAGCTATTGAAGTCGGTTCCGGCTTTCCGTTGAAGGTGACCGCCTCGCCCATCGTTCGATACATCTCCCATGCGATGCCTTGCGGGTCGGTGACCCAGTGCTTCTCGCTTTCTGCGTAGCAACAGGTTGTCTGGCCTTCGTTTAGCACCGCCAAGCCTGCGGCGTTGTGTTGCGATTGCAGCGCCGCGAGCTCGTCGTCGGACTCAACTTGAAATCCAAGATGGTTGATGCCTGGTTCTACGCCGCGTTGTGAGATGGCGAAGTTGATGCGTGGATCATCGAGCATCCATTTCGCGTAGTCTGATTTTTCGACAGTGGGTTGCGCGCCGAACAACGCGCTGTAGAAGCGCGTGCTCTGTGCGAGATCGTCGACGGCGACGTGAACGTGAAATCGTTTCATGGTGAGTGTCCTTTCGGCGGGCTATTTGGCTTTTCGCTTGGCAGCGGCGACTGACACCACGGGCGCGCAGCATGCCGCGTCGTGTTCGGAGGTTTTGCTGCCAGCGCAACAGTTTTCGGTCATGAATGCGAGGAGCGCGTTCATCGTGTCGAAGCGTGCGCGATAGATCACAAATCGGCCTTGCTGCTCGCTGTCAATGAGCGCATTCATCCGGAGTTCTTTTAAGTGAAACGACAGCACTTGCGCGCCCACGCCGAGGCGTTCAGCGAGCACACCGGCGGCGAGACCTTCAGAGCCTGCAACGACTAAGGCGCGAAAGATGTCCAAGCGCGTGGGTTGGGCGAGCGAGGCGAGGAGTGAAGCAGCATTTTTAGTTTCCATATTTCAACAATAATGGAAATATAGAAATAAAGCAAATCGCTTGTTTGTTTTGAATCAAAAACAATCAGCAACACAACGTTTATGCGTGTGACGCCAACGTATGTGACAATCGACACAAATAGAGATGTTGGGTGACGTATGTTGGACAAAGACGGCTTCCGGCCGAACGTCGCCATTGTGATTGCCAATCACAGAAACCAGGTTTTTTGGGGAAAACGGATACGTGAACACTCGTGGCAATTTCCGCAAGGCGGAATTAACCCCGGCGAAAGCCCGGAAGAGGCCATGTATCGCGAGCTCCATGAAGAGGTTGGCTTACGGCCGGAACATGTAAGGATTCTCGGGCGCACCCGAGATTGGTTGCGGTATGAAGTGCCTTCATCGTGGATAAAGCGAGAGTGGCGCGGAAATTATCGTGGGCAAAAACAGATTTGGTATCTGCTGCGGCTGGTTGGTCGTGACAGCGACCTGAACCTGCGCGCCGACGTCAAACCTGAGTTCGACGCGTGGCGATGGAACGACTATTGGGTCGATCTCGATGGCGTCATTGAGTTCAAGCGCGATGTGTACACACGCGCCTTAAACGAGCTTGAGCGTTTTTTGTATCACGGCAAATCACACTTGCGGCGGGATCGCATTTACACGCCGGAGTCGCTTTCGGCACCGCGCGACGATGCCGAACAGCCGCCCGTAAACGCAGCTGGAGCTCCGGTGCCGGAATAAAAAAGGCCGCGATTGCGGCCTTTTTTTTGCTAGAAATCGCTTCCGATTTCCAAGGTAAGGAGCGCTAGAACTTGCCGCGCATCATGGCACCCGTCCCGACCAAACCACCGACCACGGCTGCCGTAATCATTGCCAAAACAATGTAGCAAACAATGATGAGCGCGGTGTACCCGATCGACTTTTCTTCAGGGTTCTTCATCACAACCGGCAGTCCGACGTAGAGCAAGTACAAGCCATAAAGCCCTGCGATGATGGTGAGCATGCCGAGCATTGGGACCAGCGACAAAACACCCGCTATCCAAACCGGCGTCGACGAGTACACCACGAGTTTGAGCGCCTGCACAGCGTCTTTCTGGCCGTCAAAGGTGGGCGCGAGCGCGTTGACGATAAGCGAAACGACGTAGAGGACACCAAGTCCCAAAACATAGCCAATGACGAGTTGCGCGATGCCAGCACCGATAGGCGTACGAATCGTGCCAATCATCGGCATCGAAATGCCAATCAAGGACATGCCCAAAAAGCCGCAAACGGCCGGAATGAGCGCCAGAATCATCGCGTAGTTGGTGTAGATCGATTTGACGTCGGTTGTCTCAGCGGCGATTTTTTCCCATTCGGCTTTAGGCGAAAGGCAAATCCCCTTCGCGCGTTCGATAAGTTTTGCAAGATCCATCGTCGGGTTCCCCTGTTGTTGATGAGTAAATAATGTCGAAGCTTAAGACGAAAGGCGCATCCGAAGTGCGCCATTTGGCCGCTCAAAAGGCAAAGCCGCTATCGGCGCAAATGCAGTTTATGCCGGAAAGCGGACGGTGAAAAGTAGTTTCGTGGTGACCTGTCGGGCATCACTGCTTTGCAGAAGGGGGCGCAGGCAGTGAAACATCTACTGTCGTGCGAAAGACGGTGACTTGGTTCGGTTTGTCACCGCTGCGTTCGGTCCACGCCACGTGTTTTCCGGTGGCGTCTATCGCTGCGTGATCAATACTGCCGTTGCTTCGCTGTGCCATCACGCGCCGCTGGCTCACTGCAAAATCGACCCACTCTAGCGTTTCAACGCCACCACTGCGGTGCTGCAACACACCGTAGCGGCCACTCGCCGAGAGCTCGCGCAAGCGCATGCCGCGAGTGGCGGGTATCGCGTAGAGTGGCTTGCCATCGGGCCAGCGCGCGACGGTTAGTGTCTGTTCGCTGTAGCGCTTCACATAATCGGCCCCTGCAACAAACGTGAGTTCGCCCTCGGCGGACCATGAAGGCAATGCTTCGCGCTGCAAATCTGGCCAGCGCCAGAACGCCTGCCCGCCGTCGCTCACATCAAAGTTCACGAGGCTTCGCCCATCTGGCGCGAAGCCCATCTCAATGTTGCGACCCACCGCGGTTTCGGCGATCAACTCGCCCGGCAGGCGAACCAGCCGGATGAGCAAGTCGTTGGCGCTGGTACGCAGCGCAACGGCCACCTGATGTCCGCGCACGTCCGCGTCTAAAACACGCCCTTCTATCGGCAGTGTGCCGATGCGCGCGCAAGTGTCAGTGGCATAAAAATTAAGCTGTGAAGTGTCACCGCGAACGCGCTCGATAATTGTTTTTCGATCAAATGAAAACATCGCCGGCGACGCGATTCGACACACAAGTTGAATGCGATTGCTGCCCTGCGACCACCGATACAGCCCAGGTTCGTCGCTACCGGGCGCGCTCACCAACACCATCAGCGCGTCGTCGGTTGCGAATTCGACGTCGACTAGCTCGCGCGCTGAAATGGTCCAAGCACTTGCAATTGATGGCAAAGACAACGCGAGAACTATGGCGAGTAAGACACGGCATGATCGCAGCCACGCCAAAGGATTTCTATGCAGCAAACTTCAATCCTGTTGGTGGGGAAGTGTAGGTAGCTTCGACGCGCATTTCGCGCGCGCGTCGGATGCAAGGATTCTATGTCGACATTTGCTTCAGAATTTTCGCAAGATCACGCGCGATTGCGGCTAATGCGAGCGACTCCTCTATCATGCGCGACGAAGAAACCGAATTGCAAAACAAATGGCCACGAAGAACACATACGATTGCGGTAAATGTCCGGGGTACTGTTGTAGCTATGACTACATCGAAACCAAAGCCTCCGACGTGACGCGACTGGCAAAGCATCATGGACTAGCCGTTGCGGTGGCGCGAGAGAAATTCACACGCACGGTTGAGCACGAAGGTAAAACCATTCGCGTGCTGCGGCACAGGAAAGATCACGTCTACAAATCGATGTGCATGTTTTTCGATCAGGACGAGCGTCGTTGCACGATCTATGAAGGCCGTCCGCAGGTTTGCCGCGATTATCCAAATGGTTCAACCTGCGGGTACTACAACTTCATCAAGTTTGAGCGGAAACACCAAGGTGATGAGAGTTTTATTCCTTCAGCCTAATTGGCTGGTGGAAGGTTTTCGGGGGTTCGCATGGAGGAATACGTTGCTATGAAGAAATTCGTTTACTCGCTTCGCGTGCAGCGACTCGGCGCGGCTCTGGCACTAGCGATGGTCGCGGCTTGCACGCAAGCGCCAACCACTGGGCCTGACGCGGCGGCGGCTCGGCCAACCACTCCTGTAGCACCTGTCACACCTGTCGTCATGGCGCCGCCTGTCGTTGCAC
>JAGNQL010000262.1 GCA_017989135.1 Burkholderiales bacterium | reverse complement strand
TAGTGACCGACCTCGGCATTGAACTCGGCCGGTTGATCTACTGGAACCGCACGGGCGCGGCCGATGCCAACGTGCCGCAAGTGCGCGCAAACCGCACCAAGCTTCGTGTGCACGGCGCGCTGATATTTGCCTTTTCTATTGGTGCGCTGCTCGGTGCGCTTGGCTTTAAGCATGTCGGATACATCGCCACTGTGCCGCTAGCCGCCCTGTTGGTGATCGTGTCTATGGCGCCGCTTTTTAAGCGCGTAGCGAGCCCGCGCGCGTAGCGCTCAACCGCAGCAGCCGGTTAGTTGAGCGAAAACTCCAGCAATATTCAGCGAGGGGCTAGTTTTTTGCGCTGCAACATGCCATAATTGATGGTTGCTTGAAAAAGCATCATCTGTTCGCTGATTAGTGCATCGCCCTACTTGAAGTTCCTTAACGCGCGCCGAAAGGTTGATCGCGTTTTG
The DNA here is from genome assembly GCA_017989135.1 of Burkholderiales bacterium. Lineage (GTDB taxonomy): Bacteria > Pseudomonadota > Gammaproteobacteria > Burkholderiales > Casimicrobiaceae > Casimicrobium. The sequence continues at coordinate 3,164 of JAGNQL010000262.1, read as the reverse complement.
CGAGACTGGCCTACAACCTGCGTTTTCTGCGGTTGCGATCCTCCGTGATCTTGGCTCTCTCATGTTCCGTTTGTTGGTCGACGCGTTTTTCTTCGTCTTCGATCAACACACGTCCTTAAAACTATAAAGGTCGCGTTCGTGCTTTATTGCGCGGCGCGAGAGCATATGAATTTGCATAACGAAAACGCATCCATCGAACCGGCTTTGGAAGCGAAACACGCCGACACCGCCCAAAATTCCCAATTTATTCCCGATTTCACGTCTGACGACGTGGGCACCGACGGCAGCTTCGTCGAAGTAGCTCCCACGGACGAAGCCGACGGCTTTGCCGCGCTGAACCTTAATCCCTCGCTGTTGCAAGCCGTGCAAGCCCTCGGCTACACGCAGCCTACCGGCGTTCAAGCTGAAACCATTCCCGCAGCGCTTGCTGGCGGCGATTGGATGGTTTCTGCACAAACCGGCAGCGGCAAAACCGCTGCCTTCTTGTTGCCTGCCCTGCACGCACTACTCGAAACGCCTGCCATGTCCAAAGGCGAGCAAGCCGCTCGCAGCCGTCGCGCTGGCGCTAGCCCACGTGTGTTGGTGCTTTGCCCAACCCGCGAACTCGCGCAGCAAGTCAGTGCGGAAGCGATCAGCCTTGTCCGCTTCTGCCGCGGTATCCGTATCGCCAACGTCGTAGGTGGCACACCATTCGGCAAACAGCTCATGGAACTGCGCGGCGCGAATCTCGTCGTTGCAACGCCGGGCCGTCTGCTCGACTTGAACCGCAATGGTCAGATCGATCTCGACTGCGTGCAAACGCTGGTCGTTGACGAAGCCGACCGCATGCTCGACCTTGGTTTCTCTGAAGATCTCGAAGCGATTCACGCTGCGACCGCTCGCCGCGAACGCACACTGATGTTTAGCGCCACTTTCGCGCCACGCATCATGCAGCTCGCGTCCAACGTGATGCGCGATCCAAAGCGTATCGAGCTCGCCTCCGCGCAAGACACACACCAAAACATTGAGCAGCGTTTGCATTGGTTCGACGACATGTCGCACAAAAACGAACTGCTCGAGCACTATCTTCAAGACGAAACGATGGGTCAAGCCGTCGTCTTCACTGCCACGCAAATCGAAACCGACGAACTGGCTGACCAGCTTCGCGAATCGGGCTATTCGGCTGCTGGCCTTCACGGCGCGATGCCACAGGTTGTGCGTAACCGTCGCCTCAAATCGTTGCGCGATGGCACCACCAAAATTTTGATCGCGACCGACGTTGCCGCTCGCGGTATCGACGTTCCTGGCATCACGCACGTCATCAACTACGGTTTGCCGATGAAACCGGAAGACTACATCCATCGTATCGGCCGCACCGGTCGCGCTGGTCGCCAAGGCCTCGCCATCACGCTCGCGGGTTTCCGTGATCGTTTTAAGATTCGCAACATCGAGCGATTCACCCAACAGCCTATCGATGAAGCCGTTGTAGAGGGCCACGAGCCACGCACGCAAATCCGCAAACCACAAGGTGGCGGTTATGGCGCAGGCAACGGCGGCGGCTATGGTGGTAACGGTGGAGGTTATGGCGGAGGCAATGCCCGTTTCGACCGCGGTAATGATCGCCCTGCGCCACGCAGCTACGACAACGCAGCGCCTCGTGCTCCGCGTGAATTCAACGATGCGCCGCGTCCAGCCTTTGCTGATCGCGCGGATCGCGGCGACCGTAGCGCCGCACCTTCACGCCCATTCGCACGCGAAGAGCGTGGTGGCTTTGAGGAGCGCGCGCCGCGTTTCCATTCCGGTGGCAATGATCGTGGTTTCCCGCGTGTAGACGCGCGTAGCGACGACCGTCGTCCTTCGTTCGGTGGTGATCGTGGCCGCCCAGCGGACAGCCGTTTCGGTGCACCGCGTACTGAATTTGCACCGCGTCCTAATGCGGGCTTCGCCGGCCGTGAAGACCGTCGCCCAGCGTTTGGTGATCGCGCGCCGCGTCCGTTCGCAGATCGTGAATCACGCCCGTTCGGCGGTGACCGCGATAACCGCTCGTTTGGCGATCGTGCACCACGCGCGTTTGGTGGCGACCGTGACCAGCGAGCGTTTGGCGCCCCGGTAGGCGGACGTCCAGAGTACGCACCACGTCCGCGTTTTGATCGTGAGTCGAACGATCGTGCGCCACGCGCCGAATACGCACCGCGCACTGAGCGCACAGACTTCGCGCCACGCGCAGAGTTCGCCGCGCCACGCGCAGAGCGTGACTTTGGTCACGAACAGCGCGCCGCACGTCGCGGTGATCGCCCAGTAGGCCCGGCAGTAACGCCACCGGCCGACGGTGGCAATCGCGCCGCACGTCGCGCTGCAAAGCAAGCGGAATACGCAGCTAAAGTGGCCGCACAGGGCGGGGAGTAATCCCAGCCCTCATCACCGGGGCTTGCACCCGGTGAGCAATCAAAAACGCCTCCTTTGTGGGGCGTTTTTTGTTGCCATTTACTGTTCGAGTGCGGGATTGCGCCCGCAAGAAGCTCGCTTTTTGGGCTGGCTCACGCATCAGCGACAATACTCAATCGTCCTGCAACCGTGAATGAGTCGCCACCATGACATTGAAAAACTGCGTTTCACTTGTGTGCTCCGCGCTCGCCGCATCTTTCCTGCTTGCGCCGACGTATTCAGGCGCGCAATCTTTCCCGTCGCGCCCGATAAAAATCGTCGTGCCCAACGCGCCGGGCGGCGCGGCGGACATTACTGCGCGTACGGTAGGCCAGAAGCTCTCCGAAGCGCTCGGCCAGCCCGTCGTCATCGAAAACCGCCCAAGCGCTGGCGGCATCATCGCGGGCGAGCAGGTGGCGAAATCTGAACCTGACGGCCACACAATTTTGCTCGTCTCCAGCGGCACAGCGGTGAGCGCATCGTTGTTCAAATCTTTGCCGTTCGACACCGTGAAAGATTTCGCGCCCGTCTCCAAGCTCGCGGCGTTCGACCTAACGCTAGCCGTTGCTGACAACAGCAAGTTCAAGTCGCTCGCGGACATGCTCGCTTACGCGAAGGCCAATCCAGGCAAGTTAAACGTTGGCACGCCACAAGTCGGCACCACGCAAAATCTCGCGGCCGAGTATTTCAAAGCGGCCGCGGGCGTTGATTTTCAGATCGTTCCGTTCAACGGCACTCCCGCAGTAGTCACCGCACTACGC
>JAGNQL010000261.1 GCA_017989135.1 Burkholderiales bacterium | reverse complement strand
CACGGGTCGAAACACCGCCAAGAGTGCGCGGTGAGCGCACGGACGCCGGTGCAACAGAAGGTCTCGATTAGTAATCACGCGGGGCAACCCCGCGCGGCACAACGCATTCACCCGAGAGCGAATTTGCAGTGACAAAACTAGACGCAGCGCCATTCGCGATCAGCATAGCACCGCCGAGTGTGGCCGCCGAAACTAACGCGGCGTACGACGTATTTCCTCAATCGCGGCAACATAACGTGCATCGATGCTGGGATACATCTCTCTCGGCGAACGATCAAGCGGATGCCAGAAGAAATCGAAGATGAGACCGTCTTCGTCGGGGCCGCCGATCGCGGCATGTTGCCAACGTTCTGGCAACGTTTCCTCGGTGTCGAGGCGAAACAGTATCCAACGCTGCCAAGTGACTTTGCCACGATGAACGCCAGGCTTGGGTGGCCGCTCAAATTCGAGCGTCGACACGTAGCTCGGTTTAGCTGCTAGCGACAACCCGGATTCTTCGCGCAGTTCGCGAATAGCCGCGTCAATCGGCTGCTCCCCGGGTTCAATGCCGCCTTTGGGAATTTGTACGCCCGCTGTTGGATGTTCGAACAGCAACAAATGCTCGCGCCGCACTACGCAGGCGCAAGCTTTCTCAATCCAAATCACGTATCAGGCAACGGAACTAGGGTGCGAGGCGCTCAATATGCCAGCCACCAAATTGGCGCTGAAACGCGAGGCGATCATGCAAGCGCGAGCGGCGGCCCTGCCAGAACTCGACCATCTCAGGCACGATCACATAGCCGCCCCAGTGCGCTGGGCGTGGAGGGTTGTCGCCAAACTTTGCTTCGGCTTCCGCGAAATTCTTCTCAAGCGCTTCACGGCTCTCAATTTTTTCGCTTTGCGCCGACGCATGCGCGCCGATACGCGAGAGCAGGGGACGCGAGGCGAAATACTCGTCCGACACGGCCGCATCCACCTTCACTACATGACCTTCGATGCGTACTTGGCGCTCAAGCTCGACCCAGTGAAAAGTCAATGCCGCCCACTGCGCTTCGGCCAGTTCGCGGCCTTTGCGGCTGTCGTAATTGGTAAAAAACACAAAGCCGTTTTCGTCGAAACTTTTCAGCAACACGATGCGGGCTGACGGCCGCCCGTTCGCGCTGACTGTGGCCAGATTCATTGCCGTAGGCTCCGGCAGCTCCGCCTTTAGGGCGTCGTCCATCCATTTGCCAAATTGCGTGAAGGGATCGGCCGCAAGGTCGCGCTTGCCCAGCGAGGCGAGCTTGTAGTCTTTGCGGAGGTCGGCGAGAGGATTATTTGTGCTCATGCGCCGTATCATACGAGCTTCATCGCCGTGTTGCTTTGACACGGCCCAACGTTTTTTGAGACCACCGCTGTGACCGTCAAATTCCAGGGCACCGACACCTACATCACCACCCCCGACCTGCTGCTTGCGGTCAACGCCGCCGTTACCCTCAAGCGCCCGCTCCTGATCAAAGGCGAGCCCGGCACCGGCAAAACCTTGCTTGCGGAAGAAGTCGCGGGCGCGCTCGGCTGGCCGCTGCTGCAATGGCACATCAAAAGCACGACCAAGGCGCAACAGGGTCTCTACGAATATGACGCCGTCAGCCGCTTGCGTGATTCGCAACTCGGCGAAGCGAAGGTCAAGGACATCGCCAACTACATCAAGCACGGCGTGCTCTGGGATGCCTTCGCGAGCGATGTGCCCACCGTCGTGCTGATCGACGAAATCGACAAGGCCGACATCGAATTTCCGAATGACCTTTTGCGAGAACTCGACCGCATGGCGTTCGACGTTTACGAAACGCATGAAACGATCACGGCCAAACATCGCCCGCTCTTCATCATTACCAGTAACAACGAAAAAGATTTGCCCGACGCCTTCTTGCGCCGCTGCTTTTTCCACTACATCAAATTCCCAAGCAAAGAGACGATGAAGCAAATCGTCGACGTGCACTATCCGGGCATCAAGCAAGAGCTGGTCAGCGCCGCGCTGGAAGCGTTTTTCGATCTACGTGAAATGCCTGGCCTGAAGAAGAAACCTTCGACAAGTGAACTGATCGACTGGATCAAATTGATGCTCGCCGAAGATGTAGACCCTGCAGTGCTCCGCGAAAAAGACCAACGCAAGGTGCTTGCGCCGCTCTACGGTGCCGTCCTCAAGAATGAGCAAGATACGGAACTGTTCACGAAGCTCATGTTTATGGCGCGCCGGGGATAGCGCGCGTTTGCTCAACACAGTCAAGCAAACGAGGCGTTGTTTGAATGGCCGCGAAATGAACCCGAAGGGTTGCGACTGTGCGAACGTGAGACCTGCGCGACACAGTCCGACACCCGCCCTCTCAGCCGCAACCGGAACTACTACTACTTGGCTGGCCGACTAAGCACGTCTTCGGCTAGTACCAGCTGGTTTACGCGCAGCTCCCATACCGTACGTTCGTCCTTGAGATCGCGAATCTTGCGGTCAATGCGCGCGCGGTTATTGTCGTACTGACGCTGCTTGTCCGCGTCAAACGTGGTGCCTTTGGAGTCGGTAATACGAACGGGCGGAGAAAGCTGGCGTAGTTCGCTCTCGGCTCGACCAATTTCCCAGTTGATATCGCGCACCTTCTTACGCGCCTCGAGCAAAGCGGGGCTCTCTGGGGCACGTGCTGGCGTTGCCGAGGCGGTGGTTGCGGCCGTCGTCGTCGGTTGTGCTGCGGGTGCGGTGACGTTGACGGTGCATGCCGTGACCGAGCCCAATAGTGAGATCAGCGCTAGGCCAGATCGATTAAAAGAATGCATCTAAATACCCCGTAGTTGGTGTGTTGTTTCGAAAAAAGTTGTAGCAAATTCTATGCACTCACCACGTCGACCAGCTGCATCATGCCCAAATCTTCGTGATTAAGCGCATGACAATGCCACACGTATTTCCCGCTGAAATCGGTGAATCTCATGCGGAAGGTGATGCTGCCATTTGAAGGCACCGGCAATGTGTCCGCCCAGAATGGCGTCACCGCCTCGCCGTTGACTTTGACTACGTAGCTATCGTTGACGTGAATGTGAAAAGGGTGCGGATAGGTATTTAAGTTATTGATCGTCCATTCTTCCACCGCGTTGAGCGCAACCGTCTGCGAGGCTGTCAGTGGCGACTGAAACGGCGATAGTTTCGCGGTAGGCGCTGCATCCCCCGATGCGAATACGAAATTCGCGGAGCCATCAGCACCATCTCCTGTCGGAATAAACCAGCCTTCGTTCGGCGGTATGGGTTGCGCCAGCTTGTCGCTGTCGGTTGGGAGTATGGCGAGCACGAGGTTCCGCTGTTTGCCGCCATGACTCGCCAGTTCGGCATCTGTAATAGGTAGGTGGCCCGCGTAGCGCGGAAGGTCCGCCGCCAACGGCAGCGGTGTGTTCATCGGCGCGCCTTCGACGACGATTCGGGCAACAATTTCTTCTTTTGCTGCGCCTGAAGGGGCCAACGCAGCGCGCAGGTAGTAAGTGCCCGGCACGTCGCGCGCCTTGAACACCACCGAATGCCGCCCGCCCGGATAGATTGCGTTGCCGGGCCATTGTTGGTTTCCAAACTGGGTGGACGTCGCCTTGTTGAAGGGTTTGAACACACCGTCAAATACGTTGCCATCC
>JAGNQL010000260.1 GCA_017989135.1 Burkholderiales bacterium | reverse complement strand
GAACACCACTGAGTGCGTCATGCCGATGCGGGCGCAGGCCTGCATCGCGACCACCGCCTCAATCGACATTGGCAAATAGACAATAGCGCGATCGCCCTTTTTGTAGCCGAGCGACTTCAGGCCGTTAGCAAAACGGCAAACACGCTTGTAGAGTTCAAGGTAAGTGACCTTGGTGACTTGGCCACCGTCGGCTTCGAAAATAATCGCAACTTTGTTCTCAGTAGGTGTGCCGAGATGGCGGTCGAGGCAGTTGTACGATGCGTTCAGTTCGCCGTCAGCGAACCATTTGAAAAACGGTGCATTGCTGTCGTCGAGCGACTGAGTGAACGGTTTTGACCAGATCAGGTTTTCGCGCGCGAGGTCGCCCCAAAAGCCAGAGTGATCCTTCTCGGCCTTGGCACACATGGCCGCGTAATCTGCGGGTTTGACGTTGGCCTGGGCCGTGAACTCGGCCGACGGCGGAAACACACGATTCTCAACAAGAACCGATTCGATGGCAGATGACGACATAAGGGACTCCTCCTGAAACGAAAGCAGATTAGTGCTCAACACTCCCTGCCTCCAACAGACTTTCAGGGAGAAACTGATGCGACGATAGCGGCACAGATTGACGAGAGTCTTACACAAGACTGCTCAACAGCTTTTTCGCACCAACGACAGCTATACGGTCGTTGCAGCAACAAAATTCACTAAGTCGACAGGAGGCATGAAATAGCCACGAAGCTTTATTGGCTGTCGCTTGGCGGCAAAAGCTGTATTGTTGGAATAACCCGATCGATGCTTGCGTTAGCGCAATCACTTTACATTCGTGAACGGGTGCTAAACTGCCGCGGATAAGATAGCTCCCTTCAGCCCGCCACGTATCGTCTTTCCCCTATGAAATCCACGCAAAGCTCTGCCGCGCAAACGCGCGTTTTGCGCCCGCTGCCTTCCATCATTTTTGCTAGCCGTTGGCTGCAGCTTCCGCTCTACCTCGGGTTGATTGTGGCGCAAGGCGTCTATGTGTTCCACTTTTGGGTGGAATTAGTTCATCTGATTGAAGCAGCATTCGGCTCGACGGAGGCGGTGAAAATGATTGCGAACGCCGTTCAACCGTGTGACGCCGCGGTCCGCGGCGCGATGCAGCCGGCGCAAGTCTGCCCCGCCGTCCCAGGCAAGCTGACAGAAACGCTCATCATGCTTCTCGTGCTGGGCCTGATCGACGTGGTGATGATCTCGAACCTACTCATCATGGTCATTGTCGGTGGCTACGAAACCTTCGTTTCGCGCATGGATCTCGAGAATCACCCCGATCAGCCGGAATGGCTCTCGCATGTCAACGCGTCCGTGCTCAAAGTGAAGCTAGCTACGGCGATCATCGGCATCTCATCGATTCATCTGCTCAAAACTTTTATCAACGCCGACCAGTACAGCGAAAAAACCTTAATCGCGCAAACTGTGATTCACGTTGTGTTTCTGCTCTCCGCCTTGGCGATCGCCGCCACCGACCGGCTGATGGCGCACGCAGCCTCGTACAAACACTGACTTCACTCGTCGACACCACATTCCTTCGCTATCAGACGCTAGCCAATTCCTATGCCCACGACCATCAAGTACGCCGATTTCGTTGATTCCATCGCCGCTGCGCTGCAATTCATTAGCTACTACCACCCGCAGGATTACATTGAGCATCTAGCGCGTGCGTATGAGGCAGAAGCTTCGCCCGCCGCAAAGGACGCAATTGCGCAAATTCTCACCAACTCGAAGATGTGTGCCGAAGGCCATCGTCCCATTTGTCAGGACACCGGCATCGTTAACGTGTTTCTCAAAATCGGCATGGATGTGCGCTTCGAGAACTTCTCCGGCAGCATTACCGACGCCGTGAACGAAGGCGTGCGTCGCGCGTATGGCGATCCAGATAACTGCCTACGTGCATCCATCGTCGCCGACCCACACTTCGAGCGGAAAAACACCAAAGATAACACGCCGGCCGTGGTGCACATGGAATTGGTGCCGGGTAACACCGTCGACGTGAACGTTGCGGCCAAAGGCGGTGGCAGCGAAAACAAATCGAAATTCGTGATGCTCAACCCGAGCGATTCGCTCGTGGATTGGGTACTCAAGACTGTGCCGACGATGGGCGCCGGATGGTGCCCTCCGGGCATGCTGGGTCTTGGCATCGGCGGCACCGCTGAAAAGGCGATGCTGATGGCCAAAGAAGTATTGATGGAACCCATCGATATGTACGATCTCCTCAAACGCGGTCCAAAAAATAAAACCGAAGAGCTGCGCATCGAGCTCTACGAAAAAGTGAACGCACTGGGCATCGGTGCGCAGGGCCTAGGCGGCCTGTCCACGGTACTGGACATCAAAATTTCGATGTACCCAACGCACGCTGCATCCAAGCCCGTGGCGATGATTCCGAACTGCGCTGCAACGCGGCATGCGCATTTCGTGCTCGACGGCTCTGGACCGACGTACTGCGAACCACCGTCACTGGACGCGTGGCCCAATGTTCAGTGGACGCCGGACGTTAAGCTTTCCACTCGCGTCAACCTAGACACGCTCACTAAAGCAGAAGTTGAAAGCTGGAAACCTGGTCAAACGCTCTTGCTCAATGGCAAGATGCTCACCGGACGCGACGCTGCGCACAAACGCATAGCCGACATGTTGGCCAAAGGGGAAAAACTTCCCGTCGACTTTACCAACCGCGTGATTTATTACGTCGGTCCGGTTGATCCCGTGCGCGACGAAGTGGTTGGCCCCGCAGGCCCGACGACAGCCACCCGCATGGATAAATTTACGGAGATGATGCTCTCGCAAACTGGCCTTATCTCCATGATTGGAAAGGCCGAGCGCGGCCCCGTCGCCATCGAGGCGATCAAGAATCACAAGGCGGCGTATCTTATGGCCGTAGGCGGTGCCGCCTATTTGGTGTCGAAGGCGATTAAAGGCGCGAAAGTCGTGGGATTTGCGGACCTGGGCATGGAAGCGATTTACGAGTTCGACGTGAAGGACATGCCAGTGACTGTCGCGGTGGACTCCACCGGCACGAGTGTGCACGAAACCGGCCCCAAAGAATGGCAGGCACGCATCGGGAAAATTCCGGTCAAGGTCTCCTAAGTTATCAAACAGAAGCTTCTTTCCGCATAGGCATCGCCCGATTCAATGCTCGGCACATTCACCCTGCTCGACGGTCTGGCCATACTCGCGGGCATAGCCATCGCCGTCATCAGCGTTTGGGTGGTGCGGCGACGCATTCGCGGCACACTCAACGCGCTCACCGAGGCAACGCGATCGCTGTCCAAGGGTGATTTTCAGGTTGAAGTCCCAATTGACTCGCGCGGCCCGGCTGGTGATTTGGTTCGCGCTTTCAACGAAATGGCGCATCAGCTCGCAGCCAGTCGCAGCCAGATTACCAACTACCAAAAAACGCTGGAAACGCGGGTTCGCGAACGCACCCGTGACCTTCAGAGCGCAACGCTTCGCGCCGTTCAAATCGCACAAACGGATCCGCTGACGGCGCTCCCCAACCGGCTCATGTTTCGCACGAAACTAGAAGAAGCCATCAAGTCGGCCACTGTCAACAAAAGCCGCATCGCTGTCTTGTTCGTTGACCTTGATTATTTCAAGACCTTCAACGACA
>JAGNQL010000259.1 GCA_017989135.1 Burkholderiales bacterium | reverse complement strand
TCCGCGCCCTCTATTCGGCTGTACAAAGCGGGAGTCTGGGTACGATAGAGAGCAAACCAAATCGTTTCCACGTACTCGGACTTGCCCCAAACGCCGCGCGAGTCAGCATTCGTTTCTATCACTGCCTGCCGCTACCCGCGTTAGCGGAGCGGGTCGTTGCGCACTTTGAAGACTTGAAAATGGTTCGCAGCAAAACGGACGCCGAGTATCCGTCGGTGTTTCGCTTGTTATCTGCGGTAGCCGCGCAAGGCAAGGCTGACAACATCCCGCCAAATCTCGGTGGTGCCGTGATTGATGCCGTGTTCGGCGGACCGAATGTTCCTTATCCTGTGCTCTGGCTCAATGCCGCCGTGAATCGATGCCGTGCAGAACAATCCGTGAACTACCTACGTGCCGCAGCCATTAAAGCCTGCCTCAATCGCAGCATCCGTCGCCAACAGCAAGCCTCAATCCCATCCCCAGAAAAGGAGTTTCTTACGATGCTCGATCTTACCAATGTGAACGCCGCGTATCGCCTGGGCAGGCTCTTTTCTGCGCTGGAAAAGATTCAAGAAGAGGCCAGTCCGGGTCTAAACGCAACGATTCGCGACCGCTACTACGGCGCAGCATCAAGCACGCCGGTCGCGGTTTTTACGACGCTGCTGCGGCTCAAAAATTCACACCTAAAAAAGCTGTCAGCCGGACGCAGCGTTTGGTTTGAAAAGCTGCTCGGCGAGGTACTCGGTGCGGTCAATGATTTCCCAAAGCACTTAAGCCTGCAAGACCAAGGACGCTTCGCGCTCGGTTACTACCACCAGCGCCAGGCCTTTTTCACAAAACCTGACGACACATCAACTGCTCCCCAAGGAGACCAACCATGAGCCTAAAAAATCGGTATGACTTTGTCCTCGTTTTCGACGTCCGTGACGGCAACCCAAACGGCGACCCGGATGCAGGGAATTTGCCGCGACTAGACGCGGAATCAGGTCACGGTTTGGTCACAGATGTTTCACTCAAACGCAAGGTGCGCAACTTCGTTTCGTTCGTGAAGGATCAAACGCAGATCGAGCCCGCAGACGGAGTGAACCGCTTCGAAATTTACGTTCGAGAGAAAGGCATTTTGAATAACCAGCACCAGCGCGCCTATAGCGCGCTTAACCTCGACGCACCCGACGAAACTGAGAGCGCTGAGGCGTTAGTACCGCCCGCCGCCGATGCGAAAAAAGCCAAGCCCGGAAAAGAGAAACGCAGAGGCAGCGCGGACGACGTTGATAAAGCCCGAAAGTGGATGTGCCAAAACTTTTTTGACGTACGTACTTTCGGAGCCGTAATGTCGACCGGCATTAACGCGGGTCAGGTGCGTGGCCCCGTGCAGCTGACCTTCGCGCGATCAGTTGAGCCGGTGATTGCGTTGGAGCATTCCATCACCCGCATGGCGGTGGCCACGCAGGCCGAAGCCGACAAGCAGCAAGGCGATAACCGCACGATGGGCCGTAAGCATACGGTGCCGTACGGGATTTACGTTGCTCACGGTTTTATATCGTCATTCCTTGCCAAGCAAACGGGTTTTGGTGACGAGGATTTAGAACTGCTGTGGCAAGCGCTGGAAAGCATGTTTGAGCATGACCGTTCTGCGGCACGCGGTGAAATGTCTACACGCGGTCTTTATGTGTTCAAGCACGATTCAGAACTAGGCAATGCTCATGCGCATTCACTGTTTGATCGCGTCAAGATTCAGCGCAGGGTCGGAGTGGAAGTTCCGCGCGCGTTCGCTGACTACGAAGTTAGCGTTGCTGACAGTGATTTGCCCGCAGGTGTATCGTTGATTCGAAAAGTCGGTTGACCTACGTCCTTCAACGCCAATCCTTGGTTGTAGGCGTCGAGACGCAGGCGCGATTATGCGTGGTTGGCGTGCCTGCGCTACGGCGGAAATGGTCACCTTATCATGTGAGAACTGCATGGCATTGCCCTTAAGCCCCTTAAGTGGCAATGCTATGTCGACGCGTCTGACACCACAGGACGCGCGCACACTCTTTAGTCGCAGCAGCTGACTTATGTCTGATATTGCCGAGCCTGCCGCTGCCGCTCCCATCGAAACGCCGGAACTCATTGCGCTTTCCGCACTACAGCACTGGCTGTATTGCCCGCGCCAGTGCGCACTAATTCATCAAGAGCAAGCATTCGCCGAGAACGTACATACGCTGCGCGGACAAGCGGTGCATAAGACCGTCGACACACCAGGGTTAGAGGCGCGCTCAGGTTACCGCGTGGAGCGAGCTCTCCCTGTGTGGAACGATGCCCTTGGGCTGATTGGCAAAGCTGACGTCGTGGAGTTTCATCCTGATGGGCGCGCTTTTCCCGTGGAATACAAACACGGCAGTCGGCACAAAGCCTCCTCTATTGCAGCATGCGACGATGTTCAACTCGCGGCGCAGGCGATGTGCCTTGAGGCGATGACGGGCGAGCCGGTGGCGGAGGGTGCGATCTTTTACGCAAAGTCAAGGAAACGGCGTCACGTACCGATCACGCCAGCGCTGCGTCAGAAGGTAGAGGCAACGACATTTGAGGTGCGGCAGATGTTGACCGGTGCCATGATGCCGCCGCCGCTAATTGCGGACTCGCGTTGCAGGGAGTGTTCGTTGATCGACATATGTCAGCCGTTCGCACAAAACACACTTTCACAACACGCGAACCTTCGGGTCGCATTGTTTGATCCTAGTCTGTAGTCGCGGCACCAGGCGAAGCGCAAGAAAATGGAACTCCTCAACACCCTTTATGTGACAACGCCCGAATCGTATCTTCGGCTCGAAAACAACACGTTGCGAATTGAGCTGGAGGATGAGGTCAAGCTGCGAGTGCCGCTGCATCACCTGCAATCGATTGTATGCTTTGGACATGTGGGCGTGTCCCTGCCGCTGATGCATCGCCTCGCGGATGACGGAATTTCTTTTGTAATGCTCGATAGGAACGGTCGCTTCAAGGCGCGGCTAGAAGGGGCGGTAAGGGGCAACGTGCTTCTGCGAGAAGCTCAGTTTCGTTGCGCGGAAACACCTGCCTTTACGCTTGACACGGCGCGAGCGTTCGTGGCGGGCAAGATTAAAAACTGTCGCGCTGTGCTGCTGCGTGGCGCGCGCGAGGCGAAGGTGAACAGCGAGCAAGCGGCGCTCACGCGAGGAGCAGACGATTTGGCAGCATCGTTACGCGCATTGCCTGTCGCGCAAACTCTAGACAGCGTTCGTGGTGTGGAAGGCGAAGCGGCGCGAACGTATTTCGGGAGTCTTAATCTGCTGCTACGCGCAGACTGCAGGAAAGACTTCAACATGGATGGACGCACAAGACGGCCACCGCGTGATCGCTTTAACGCTCTGCTCTCATTCATTTATTCAATGTGGATGAACGATTGCCGATCAGCATTAGAGACTGTCGGCCTAGATCCGCAGGTGGGGTTTCTACACGCGCTGCGACCGGGCCGCGCAGCACTTGCGCGTGATTTGATGGGGGAGTATCGAGCGTTTGGTGACCGGCTGGTGCTGTCATTGATTAACCGGAATCAACTTACGGCGGCCGATTTTGTGGAGCGCGTAGGTGGTGCCGTGACGTTGAAGGATAATACGCCAAAAGTAGTGGTCATTGCGTACCAAGAGGGCATACAAG
>JAGNQL010000071.1 GCA_017989135.1 Burkholderiales bacterium | reverse complement strand
AGGCGAGCGCGCTCAGGCAACGCTCGGTGGACTCAAACCCGTTGTAGACGGGCACACATACCAAAATGCTCATGTATCAGCTTTTACCTCGAAACGACAGGCAGGCGGTCGTTGCAGCCATTTTTACTATTAAGTCGAATGTTCACGAAAAACGCTTGAAACGACCGTCTAGCAGTCGCTCTTGCTGAAAAGCTGTTGCCGACATCTGTTCTCACGCGGATCAAACGCCGCTGCGCGCAGCGCCCGGAGGTTTACCACGTCCAATCGCATCGAGCCGCACGACGGTGTGACCGTCCGCAGTTTTCTTCGGCGCGACTTTCCACGCGTGACCATAAATCACTTCGACGCTGATGCGAATCGGGCCGCCGTCGCGTCGCCCGGCGTCGAGCGCAGCTTCAATCGCTCGCAGCTTTCGCGGCGTCATCAAACCGCGCGGCCGCGCTTGCATGGCGTTGGTCGCGGCCTGCGTTTTGAGGTCGCGCCAGAGCGCGTCGACGCTTGCGTATTCGAGCGTGATCACTTCCATGTCCATCACCGGATCGGCGAAACCCGCATGCACGAGCATGTCGCCGATGTCGTGCAAATCGGTGAAGCGTTGTACGCGTTCATCGGGTGCGACGTTCGCCCATGTCAGTGCGCGACGCAGCTCGATGAGCGTGTCCGGCCCCGGCGCGGTGAACATCATCACACCGCCGATTTTGAGCACGCGATTCCATTCGGCGAAAAGCGCTGGCAAATCGTTCGCCCACTGCAACGCAAAATTGCTCCAGAGCACGTCCGCATGTTCGCGAGCGAAGGGCAACGCGGCCATGTCCGCGACGACGCCGCGCGTGTGACCCGCGGACGTTGCGTTTTTTCGAGACAGACCAAAGCGCTCCAGCCAGTTTGCTTTTGGCGCATCCACCGCCGGAGCTGCACGCGAAACCATCGCCGCCGATTGATCGATGGCGACGATTTCCGCGTCGGCAAATCGCGCCGCGAGCGCCCCTGTGTGCGTGCCCGGCCCGCAGCCGACGTCAAGCACCACGGCTGGCGACAACCGCATGACATCGAAGCGCTCTAGCAACCGATTGCCCACTTCGCGTTGCACCACGGCGGCGTCGGCGTATGTCGCGACCGCGCGATCAAAGCGCGTACGAACGAGCTCCGTGTTGAGCAATTCAGGTGCGCTCATCGTGGCGAGGCTTTCTGCAAATGCGCGAGCAACGCCTGCGCCGTCGCTTCGGGGTCGGTCAGGTGCGGAACATGCGCGGAGTGCGGCAGATCGATGTGCGTGCCGCCCGTTGCAGCGGCGAGCCACGCGCTCGATTGGCTGTAACTCAGACGATCCAAGCGCCCGGAAATAGCAAGCACCGGCGCGCGAATGCGCGTAATTTCCGCGCGCAAATCCACGTCCGAAGTAAGCGCGATGCCGTCGTCGAGCGCGATGTGCGAAACCGGGGGGCGCGCCGTGCCAAGCTTTGCAAGCTCCGCCGCAAGCGGAGCATATTTCGTGGCCATGTTGAGTTCAAAAAACTGCGCAAGTGTGCCCGCGTAATCGCGACGCAAGCCGCCACGCAGAAGTTCCAGCGCGTGTGGCGTTGTCGCGTGCATCCAATCATCCGCGCGCAAGAAACGCGGCGACGACGCGAGCGTTGTGAGGTGCGAAATCGCATCGGGGAAATCAATCGCCATTCGCTGCGCCACCGCACCACCCAACGACCAGCCGGCCACGGCGTAGCGCGACGCAACGGCGCGCATCGACTGAGCAACCGCTGCGGCCATCGTCGGCAGCGTAAACGGCGACACTTCCGGACTCAAGCCGTGACCCGGAAGATCGATCAAGTGCACGCGGCAGTGCGGCGTCAAGAGCGGCAGCCACGGTCGAAAAAATTCGCTGTGCAAGCCCCAACCGTGCAGCAACACAATATCTACACCTGCGCCGATGCTCTCAACGGGCAGCATAGGCAAGGCAGGCAACGCAAGATCAAACGCGTCAGGTGGCGGCATGGGAAAATTGCGCGGACTGCGAACAAAGGCGAGAACCCAAATTTTATTGCGTAAGCTCTACGGCGCGAACACGGACACGATGGCGGGAGCGCATGTGCCTGAAGTCACGTCGTTGCAACCACTGGTCATCAGTGCTGCGCGCGCCACGTTGCAGCGCATCGTCGCACGTGCCCTCCCACAGCCGTGCTTCTTCTGCGGCGACAGCAGCGCTGACGCTGTGTGTGAGCCCTGTGTCCAAGAGCTTGCGCGCATTCCTCCGCAGGCGTGTCCGCGTTGCCAGCTGCCGGCGGCTAACGGTCAAGTCTGTGGCCGCTGCATAAAACGACCTCCTGTGTGGCAGCGTTTGCAGGCGCTGTGGGTGTACGACTTTCCAACCAGCGACGCGATTGTTGCAATCAAGTATCGGCACGCGTTTTCGCTCTGTCATTGGGTTGCGACGCAGTGCGAATCATGGCCGTACTCCGCGACGGCGACGCTTATGCCCGTTCCGCTTGCTGCGGGACGGCTGCAGTTTCGCGGTTACAACCAATCTGAACTGATCGCACGCGAAATCGGAAAGCGCTTTGGCCCGCGCACGGATGCAGATGCACTCGTTCGAATTCGCGAAACCGAGATTCAACAGCAGCTCGATCTGGTCGGGCGACGGCGCAATGTGCGTCAGGCCTTCGCAGCGACGCGTTCACTCGCAGGAGAATCGGTCGTGTTGATCGACGACGTGCTCACCAGCGGATCGACGCTCAACGAACTCGCCCGCGCGGCATACGCGGCGGGCGCGGATCGTGTGGACGCGTTTGTTCTTGCGCGCGTGCAGCCGCCGAGAGCGCGCGAGCGAATTACTCCTTTCAAAAAATCAGTTGCGTAAGCTAGGCAAAGCCAGGCCAAGTCGGGCATAGCCACGCAAAGCGACCCAAGCCATTTCTATGATTCATGTCGTTCTAGTAGAACCCGAAATTCCGCCCAACACGGGTAACGTCATTCGCCTGTGCGCCAACACCGGGGCGACGCTTCATCTCGTGCGTCCGCTCGGTTTCCCGCTGGAAGACGCACGCATGCGCCGCGCGGGTCTCGACTATCATGAATACGCGACGATGCAAGTGCATGACGATTGGAACGCATGCAAAGCGGCGCTCGCGTTACTCGGCGTGACGCGTATGTTCGCCATTGAAACCTGCGGCACGCGTGCGCCGCACGACGTGATGCTCGCGCGCAACGATGCGTTTGTGTTTGGCTCGGAAACGAAAGGGCTGTCTGCCGCCGTGCTTGAAGATTTTTCAGCGGAACAGCAATTGAGATTGCCGATGCGGCCCGCGATTCGTAGTTTGAATTTATCGAATTCGGTCGCGGTGACGGTGTACGAGGCGTGGCGGCAATTGGGGTTTGAAGGGGCGGGCGTTTAATCACAAAAAACGGCCCCGAAGGGCCGTTTTTCTTGGGGCGAGCGAAAGACTAGGCCGCCTTCTTGTCCATGTCTCGCAACTCACGTCGCAGAATTTTTCCGACGGGCGTCTTCGGTAAATCCGCGCGGAACACGATGTATTTCGGCTTCTTGTAACCCGCGAGATTGGCTTCGCAATAATCGCGCACTTGTTGCTCGGTGAGGTTCGGGTCTTTCTTGACGACAAACACTTTCACGGCTTCGCCTGATTTGTCGTCAGGCACGCCGATTACCGCGCATTCCATCACGCCGGGGCAACTCGCGACGACGTCTTCGACTTCGTTTGGATACACATTGAAGCCCGAGACCAGCACCATGTCCTTCTTGCGATCGACGATCTTCACGTAACCGCGCTCATCCATCACGCCGATGTCGCCGGACTTGAAGTAACCGTCGGCCGAGAACACTTTAGCGGTCTCATCATCGCGCTGCCAATAGCCCGCCATGACCTGCGGGCCTTTAATGCAAATTTCGCCCGGCTCGCCCATCTTCACAGGGTTGTTGTCGTCATCGCGAATGGCGATTTCGGTAGACGGCAGTGGCATCCCGATGGTGCCCGAGTATGCGTCCGTATCAGTCGGGTTGCAGGTCGCCGATGGTGAAGTCTCGGAGAGTCCGTAGCCTTCAACAATCGGGCAGCCTGTCGCTGCGAGCCACTTGTCAGCCACGGCCTTTTGCACCGCCATGCCGCCGCCATTGGCAACGCGCAAATCAGAGACGTCAAGCTCTTTAAATGTGGGGTCGTTGACCAGTGCGTTGTAGAGCGTGTTGACTGCGGGGAACATGTGCAGCTTGAAGCCTTTGAGCGCTTTGATGGTGCCCGGAATGTCGCGCGGATTCGGAATCAAAATTGATTGCCCGCCGGTGCGCAGCACCAGCAGATAACAAATCGTGAACGCGAAGATGTGATAGAGCGGCAGCGCGCAGACCGTAGTCATCTGCTCCGGGGGCTTTGGTTTCTTCGGGTTGTTCAACGCGGGCTGCATCCAGGCTTCGGACTGCAAAACGTTGGCGATGATGTTGCGGTGAAGGAGCGTTGCGCCTTTCGATACGCCCGTGGTGCCGCCCGTGTATTGCAACACGGCGGGGTCGTCAAACTTCGCCTTCGATGGCGACAGCGCGAGCGGTTTGCCCTTCGCCATCGCGTCGTTAAATTTCACGGCGGTGGGCAGCGAGAACGCGGGCACCATTTTCTTTTTGTTGCGCACGACGTAGTTAACAATCGCGCCTTTCAAAAAGCCCATCATGTCGCCCATTGATGCGAGCACGATGTGTTTCACCGGTGTCTTGTCGACCACTTGTTGCAGCGTCGCGGCGAAGTTTTCGAGGATGATGATCGCTTTCGCGCCGGAGTCCTTGAGCTGGTGCTCGAGCTCGCGTGGCGTGTACAGCGGGTTCACGTTCACGGCAACGAAGCCGGCACGCAGTACCGCCGCAACCGCAACCGGATACTGCAACACGTTGGGCATCATGCAGGCCACGCGGTCGCCTTGTTGCAAACCGAGGCTCTGCAAATATGCACCGAGCGCACGGGAGTACTCGTCGACTTCTGCGTAAGTAATCGTCTTGCCCATGCAGCTAAACGCGGGGCGCGAGGCGTACTTTTGGAAGCTCTCTTCAAGGAGCTGAACGATCGAGGCGTACTGATCGAATTTGATCGTTGCTGGCACGCCAGCGGGGTAATGTTTAAGCCACGGGAAATCCATGGGTTCCTCCTTTTCTAATGCTTCCGCACGGTGAATCGGCCTGCGCTCCGTTGCCGGACTTCCTCGCGCTGCGGCCGATGATGCGAGGCATGATAGCAGCGCTTTTGGCTCTCGCGAAGCCACAAAAAAGTCAAACGCGGTGCGATGGTTTTGGGCGTCGTTCGCCTCGCGCGCATCGCGCACAGTCGCGGGTAGAGCGTTGCCCGCCACGGCCTTTGCACGAAGCGCTCGGCAAATGGTCGCCCTTGATTTCGCTTCGAGGCATCGACCCTACGAATCGAGCTTCAGTTGCAACGGCTTTATCGCGCCAGCGACTGACCGATGGTCATTACAGGCGATTTATTGGGAAAGTCGACTTGTGATGTTGTGAAGCTCTAGCGACCGCTGGTCAGTCGTTAGAGCCAAAAAGCTGTTAATCGTCCGACTACACTTGAGGCTATGGCTCTTCTTACGCTTCAAAACGCACACCTCGCATTTGGTCTCGCCCCGCTCCTAAATGGCGCGGATTTCGCAATCGAAAATCGTGAACGCATCGGCCTGATTGGTCGCAATGGCGCGGGCAAAAGCTCGCTACTCAAAGTGCTCGCACGCACGCAAACGTTGGACGATGGCGCAATGGCGCTGCAAGGTGGCCTGCGAATCACGACGGTGCCGCAAGAGCCGGTGTTCTCTGAGAACGAAACGGTGTTTGAGGCGGTCTCGAACGGTTTGTCGCGCGCACGCGAACTGCGCGACGCGTACGAAAAATTAGCGGTGGAAGGCGGCGACGAACACGTACTTTCAGATATGCAACACGAGATCGACGCGCTCGAAGGTTGGACGTGGGAATCTCGCGTCGACGCAACGCTCTCTCAGCTCAATCTCAATCCAACAACGCTTGTCTCCACGCTTTCCGGCGGCCTGAAAAAACGCGTAGCGATTGCGCAGGCACTCGTGGCCTCCCCCGACGTCTTGCTGCTCGACGAGCCAACCAACCATCTGGACCTCGCCGCGATTACGTGGCTCGAGGGTTTGCTCACAAGCTACAAAGGCAGCGCGGTCATCATCAGCCATGACCGTACGTTTCTTGACAATGTGGTCACGCGCATCGTCGAACTCGATCGCGGCAAGCTCACGGGCTTTCCCGGAAACTACGCCGCTTACGAAACCCAAAAGGCCGCGCAGCTTGAGTTTGAAGCGACGGTCAACGCCAAGTTCGATAAGTTTCTTGCGCAAGAAGAAGTGTGGATTCGACAGGGTGTTCAGGCGCGGCGAACGCGCAACGAAGGTCGCGTGCGCCGCCTTGAAGCGCTCCGTGATCAACGCGCCGCGCGCCGTGATTCGCTGGGCCGCGTGAAGCTCGAAATCACCAGTGGCGGCCAGTCCGGAAAGATCATTGCCGAGCTGACGGACGTGTGTAAGTCCTACGGCGACAAGGTCATCGTCAAGGATTTCACCGCGACGATTTTGCGCGGCGATAAGGTCGGTCTCGTCGGCCCGAACGGTATCGGCAAGACCACGCTTCTAAAGCTCATCCTCGGACAGATCGAAGCCGACAGCGGAAAGATTCGCACCGGCACGAATATGCAGGTTGCGTATTTCGATCAAATGCGCGACGGACTGAACGAAGAGGCGACGCTCGGCGAATTCATTTCGCCGGGCAGCGACTGGATTGAAGTGGGCAGCAAACGCACGCATGTCATGACCTACTTGCAAGACTTTTTGTTCTCGCCCGCTCGTGCCAATGCGCAGGTAAAAATGCTGTCCGGCGGCGAGCGCAATCGCTTGTTGCTTGCTCGGCACTTCGCCAAAGAAGCAAACGTGTTGGTGCTCGACGAACCGACGAACGATCTCGATATCGACACGTTAGAACTTCTCGAAGACAAGCTCGCGAACTACGAAGGTACTGTCTTCATCGTGAGCCATGATCGACGCTTTCTGGACAACGTTGTCACCAGTTGTTTGGTGGCAGAAGGCAACGGTCTGTGGCGCGAATACGAAGGCTCGATTACCGATTGGCAAGCGCAAGCCAAGGTGATGGCAGCGCTGTCGCTCTCGGAAGCGGCGGACGCAAACGCTTCGTCGAAATCCGCCACCACAAACGGCGCGGATCGCAAGGTTGAAACCGCGCCAGCACCTGCGGCCGCTCCCGTAGCGCCGGCCGCACCCAAAGCCAAACTCTCATTCAAAGATCAACGAGAGCTCGACGGTTTGCCCGCGAAAATTGAAGCGCTGGAGAAAGAACAAGCGGCGATTAACGCGGAGCTTGCCGATGGGGTCATCTTTCAAAAAGACCCCAAACGCGCGACCGAAATTTCCAAGCGTTCGAGCGAAATTGATGCGCTCGTGATGGAGGCCATGGAGCGCTGGGAAGCATTGGCGTCGCGCTAGGTTAGCTAGTCCGGCAACACCGCCGTCACTTCAATTTCAACCTTTGCTCGCGTCTCCACCAGGCGCGAAACTTCCACGCAGCTCATCGCGGGAAAGTTTCGACCGATCACCTCGCGATACACTGCGCCAAGTTCCTTGAGCCGTGCCACATATTCATCGCGGTCGACGATGTACCAAGTCATGCGCACAATGTGCTCCGGCCCGGCGTTCGCTTCGCGCAGCACGGCCACGATGTTCACCAGTGCCTGTCGCGTCTGCGCGATGAAGTCATCAGTCTCGAACTGCTGCGCGCCGTTCCAACCAATCTGCCCACCAACAAAAATCATGGTGCCGCGCGCAGCGATTCCGTTGGCGTAGCCCTTCGGCGCGAGCCATTCTGGTGGTTGCAGTAGTTTCATCATGATGCGTTTCCGGTGGCGGGCTGAGCCGCAGTTTGTGCAATTTGACGCAAGCGATGGCGCTGCAATTTGCCGGTCTCGGTGCGTGGCAGCGCTGCCAAAAACTCAACTTGTCGCGGATATTTGTACGGCGCGAGATTCGCCTTCACGAAGTCTTTGATCGCTTGCTCGGTCTCCGGGCTGGCTGCGAAGTTGGCGCGAAGCACTACAAATGCTTTCACGACCATCCCGCGTTCAATATCGGCCACACCAATCACCGCGCATTCCGCCACGGCGGGATGCAGCGCCAAACAATTTTCCACCTCCGGTCCAGCCACGTTGTAGCCCGACGTAACAATCATGTCGTCGTCGCGCGCTTGATAGAAAAAGTAGCCGTCGGCATCCATCGTGAACGAATCGCCCGGATAGTTCCAACCGTTGCGCACATACTTTTGCTGCCGCTCATCATCAAAGTATTTGCAGCCAGTGGGCCCTATGACGGCCAATTTACCTACCGTTCCCGGTGGCACCGGCACGCCGGCTTCGTCGACGACTTGTGCGTGATACCCAGGCACGACTTTTCCAATTGCACCTTGGCGCACGTCCGATCCAGCGCTTGAAATGAAAATGTGAAACATCTCGGTGGCACCGATGCCGTCGATCATCTCGATGCCAGTCGCTTGCCTCCATAACTGCCGCGTCGCGTCCGGCAAGCCTTCGCCCGCGCTCACACATTTTTTCAACGTAGGCATCGGTCGTTTCTCGGCGACAGCGGCCATGCGTCGATAGAAACTTGGCGCTGTGTAGCAAATCGTTGCGCCAACGGTGTTAATCGCGTCGATCATCGACTCTGGTGTGTACGCGGCGTCGGCAAAGTAGACGCTGGCGCCGGCCCACATTGGAAACAGCAAAAGTCCACCGAGTCCAAACGTAAAGGCCAACGGTGGAGAACCGACCACGATGTCATCTGAAGTGGCGCGCAACACATGACGCGGCCACGCTTCGCATGCGGCCATCAGGTCGCGGTGGGTGTGCAACGCCGCTTTCGGCGTGCCCGTTGTGCCGCTGGTGAAGGCCATGAGCGCGAGATCGTCGTGCGTAGTTTGGGCGGCCGGGCAATCGGTGGATTTCGATGCCGCGATCCGTTGCAGCGATTCAAGTGTCGTAATGTTCGCGAGCGTTGGGCACTGCTGCTGCGCGAGAAAAAGCTCTTCGGTCAGCGCATCCACGCACAGCGCATGCGAGATCCGCCCTTTGCGAATCACATCTGTGAGTTCGCGCGCGCGCAGCATGGGCATGGTGGCCACCGCGATCAATCCGACTTTTACTACTGCGAGCCACGCAATCGCCATCGCGATACTGTTGCCACCGCGTAGCAACACACGATTGCCCGTCACGAGCTGCATGTCTTCAATCAACACCCGGCCGAATTGATTGACGCGGTCGAGTACCTGCGCATAGGTCAGTGCGCCACGCGCGTCGCGCAGCAAAATGCGGGCACCATGACCCGCGGCTACGCGTCGATCCAAGAGCTCGACTGCCGCGTTCAGCTGTTCGGGAAACTGCAATTCCGGGCGCTCAAAAATGAGTTGCGGCATCGCGCTTGCTGCGGGCAGATGCTCATGAATGAACTGATCTACTTGTGTGCTCATCAGGCAGCTCCCCGAACGCCTGATGCGGCGTTCGCCGCTGCTTCTGCCAATACCGATTTTCCGATGATGAGCTGCTGCACTTCCGTCGCACCTTCATAAATCCGCAGCGAGCGAATGTCTCGGTAGAGCGATTCCACGCGGCTGCCCACTTTAACGCCTAGCCCGCCGTGCATTTGTAGCGCGGCATCGATGACGCGCTGCGCGTTTTCGGTCGCCACCATTTTTGCCATGGCCGCTTCGCGCGTGACACGTGTTGGTGCGCGTCGTGCAATGGCGTCATCACGAAGCCACGCGGCGCGGTAAGTCAGTAACGCGCCGGCATCAATGTCGGCCGCCATCTCGCCGACTTTCGCCTGCGTCATTTGAAAATCAGCGAGCGTCTGGCCGAACATTTTTCGCTGTTGCGCATGTGAAACCGCTTCGGACATCGCGCGCCGCGCAAACCCCAGCGCCGCACCAGCGACCGAAGCGCGGAAGATATCGAGCGTCTGCATCGCAAGCTTGAAGCCACCGTTTTCGCCGCCCAGCAATGCGCTCGCCGGCACCTTGCAATCGCGGAACAGCACTGTTGCAAGCGGATGCGGCGCCATCACCTCAATGTGCTGAGAATCGTCGAGCCCCGGCGTGTTGGCGTCGACGATGAAACAACTCATGCCGCGCGTGCCGGCAGAGGGATCAGTCTTGGCGAAAACACAGTAATAGTCGGCGATGCCTCCGTTACTGATCCAGGTCTTTGTCCCGTTCAATCGCCAGTGATTCCCGTCGCGAACGCCTGTCGTAGATAAGGCGCCGGCGTCAGAGCCGGCATCAGGCTCCGACAACGCGAACGCTGCGATTTTCTCGCCACGCCCTACCGCGCGCAAATAGGTTTCGCGTTGCGCCGAGCTGCCCTCAAGTGTGATCGCGCCGCTGCCAAGGCCCTGCATCGCGAATGCAAAGTCAGCCAACGGCGAATGAAACGCCAGCGTTTCGCGGATGACTACTAACGCCCGTGAATCGAGCGCGGGCAGCGCGCCGCCTTGCGCCTGCGGCACGCACCACCGCAGAAACCCTGCATCCCCTAGCGCCTTGACCCACGCGCGACATGCGGCACGGTCATCACGTTCGTCGATGTGCTGCGTGGCGAGCCACGCCACCAAATCTTTCGCGAGCGTTCGATGCACTTCGTCGAAAAATGGCAGCGTCAAATGCTTTTGATCTGGGCTCATGGAAGATCCTTCTTTCGCTATGGGTTACGGCAGCAAGCTCAATTGCCTTCGAACACCGGCTTTTGTTTCGCTGCGAACGCGTGAAATGCGCGATGAAAATCTTGCGTTTGCATGCAGATCGCTTGCGCTTGCGCCTCGGCCTCGATGGCCTGATCGATGGTCATGGCCCACTCTTGATGCAGCATCGTCTTGGTCATACCGTGCGCAAAGGTCGGGCCCGCGACTAAGCTTTGTGCGAGCGTAAGTGCGTTGCTATCGAGCGCGTCGGACGCATGCAGCGCGTTGAAGAATCCCCACGCCAAACCTTCGTCCGCGCTCATCGCACGGCCGGTGAAGAGCAGCTCCGCTGCGCGACCTTGACCAATCATGCGCGGCAGCAGCGCGCACGCGCCCATGTCGGCGCCAGCCAGGCCCACGCGCGTGAACAGAAATGCCGTCTTCGCGGACGGCGTACCAAGTCGCATGTCGCTCGCTAACGCCATCATTGCACCGGCACCTGCACAAATTCCGTCGACCGCGGCAATCACCGGTTGCGGACAGGTCTTGATGGCTTTGACCAAATCGCCCGTCATGCGAGTGAACGCCATGAGTTCCGGCATGCTCATCTTGGTGAGCGGCCCAATGATTTCGTGCACGTCGCCACCCGAACAAAAGTTGCCACCTTCGCCGCTCAGGATGACAGCCTTGATGTCGGTGGCGTAAACCAAGTCGCGGAACAGATTGCGCAGCTCCGCATACGAATCAAAGGTCAGCGGATTCTTTCGCTCTGGGCGATTGAGACGCAGATGCGCGATGCGTCGCTCGCCATCGCCCGACGTTGTGAAATTAAAGTGTCTCGCGGTGTAGTCTGCCATCGGCTTGAAGCCCGCAGCCATTGGATTTTGGGTATTCATGCGTTGGTAGATTCCTGCGAATTGATCCGTTGTTTAACTTTGCCGAGCAAGGTGTGAAGCGATTGCACTTCGCGTTGATTCAAGCCCGATAGCGCTTCGATGATCCAGCGCTCGTGCGCTTCTGCCATCTCTGCAAAGGCTTTGCGACCGGTGGGTGTGAGGCGAATCAATAGCGCTCGGCGGTCGCCTTCGACTGGTAACCGTTGCACCATGTTTTCGGCTTCGAGTTGATCAGTGATGCCGGTCACGTTGCCGCCAGTCACCATCATGCGTCGCGACAGCTCGTTCATTTTCAAGCCGTCCGGCGCACGCTCTAATTGCGCCATCAGATCAAAGCGCGGCAGCGTGGTTTCAAACTGTTCGCGCAGGTTGCTACGAACGCGTTGCTCAACGAGCTGCGTGCATGTGAGCATACGGAGCCACAGACGGAGTGCGTCGTGGTGGTCGGCATGTGCGCGGGCTTCCATATCCATCTGGGGGCTCCTAGAAATTCGAATTTTCGGGATGAAGTGCGAGGCGCGCCGCGCGGAGCAACCGGAATGTACGTAGAAGTACATGAGGATTGCGAGCACGGCGCAACGACGCAATTCGCCCGAAAAGCGGATTTATGGGAGCCCTCATCACAGTACCTCGCCGCCGGAGACAGATATCGCCTGTCCCGTAATCGCATCGCTGCCGGGTCGAACGAGCCACATCACAGCGTTGGCCACTTGCTCCGGCGTAACCAACTTCGCTTGCGGATTGCCTTGCGCAAGTTCTGCGCGCGCCGCTTCCGGGCTGCGTCCGGTTTTGTTGACAATGTTGCGCACTGCCTCGGCCACGATGTCGGTGTCGGTGTAGCCGGGGCACACAGCATTCACGGTCACATCCTTGCTTGCCCATTCAAGCGCCAAAGCGCGTGTGAGTCCAAGCACGCCATGTTTCGCCGCGCAGTAGGCGCTGACGTAGGCGTAGCCGGTCAGCGCTGCGGTGCTTGCGATGTTCACCACGCGCTTGTACGGATGCGCAGCTGAAGGGCGCGTTAGGTCGGATGCACAGGCCTGCGTACACAGCCACACACCGGTCAAATTGATGTTGATGAGCTGTTGAAAATGCTCGAACGTGGTTTTCGCAAATGGCGCGCTCGTCGCCACGCCTGCGTTGTTAATCAAAATATCCACTGGTCCCAGCGCGAGCCGCGCTGCAGTGAACGCTGCCTTCACCGATGCTTCATCGGCGACATCCACTTCAATGGCGTTAGCGGTTCCGCCCGATGCTTGCAACGCGTGGCAAGCTTGTGTCAGTCGCGTGCGATCGCGACCCATCACAGTGAGGTTCGCGCCCTCAGCCACGAGTGCCTGCGCAATCGCAAACCCAATGCCTCGCGAGCCACCGGTGACGACGGCGTGCATCCCGTGCAACGGGTTCGTTACGTTCAATGTGTTCATTGCTCTAACTGCTTTGCTGCCGCTTCGGCGGCGCTTAAGCCGGCCGTGGCCGCGGCGATGCTGCGCTCGCGCTCTAAGTTTCGATAAAGCTGATCGCGGCCCGCGTAGTACTGCTTGGGCCAAGCGATAGCCGTACTGCCGAGCTTCGCTGCTTCGTGCAATGTCCACGCCGGATCAGCGAGATGCGGGCGCGCCACGGCGCACAGATCGGCCCGTCCGGCGGCGATGATGCTGTTCACATGATCTGCCTCAAAAATCGCACCGACGGCGATGGTGCGGATGCCCACTTCGTTACGAATTCGATCCGCGAACGGGGCTTGATACATGCGGCCGTAGACTGGTTTCGCATCGCGCGTGGTTTGGCCCGACGACACATCAATGAAGTCCGCGCCCGCGTCCTTGAACATTCGCGCGATGACGACCGCGTCGTCTGCCGTATTGCCGCCTGCGGCCCAATCGTGCGCGGAGATGCGTACGCTCATCGGCAAGTCTTCAGGCCAGGCCGCCCGCATCGCGCGGAATACTTCCAGCGGATAACGGCACCGATTTTCAATGCTGCCGCCGTACTCATCGGTGCGACGGTTGGTGAGCGGGCAGATAAACGACGAGAGCAAATAGCCGTGCGCACAGTGCAGCTCTAGCCAATCGAATCCCGCGTCGGCCGCGCGTAG
>JAGNQL010000070.1 GCA_017989135.1 Burkholderiales bacterium | reverse complement strand
GCGCCCAAGCGACGCCCAACCCAAGATTGCGCGAGGCGATCACTTTCAGATTCAAGCGCCGCGTGCAGGGCGTTACCAATCCGCGTTCGACTTAGTAACTTCGCGCGCTTCGCGTCTGCATCGAGGAGTGAGCGAACCTGCGCGAGGAGCGCCGTGTCGCCGCCGCAGGCTTCAACCACGAGCGCTTCCCGCGCCGCGACATCGTCAAGCTCCAAGCAGTCGGCCACGATCTCGCTGACCTGATGCCAGCGTTCGGGCGTGAGGTCGTTGCCGCCACTCATGCGCCTCCTCCGGCGTTTTCCGCGTCATCGGAGAGCGCACGTTGCAGGTACAGACGCGCCACACTCCAATCTCGCTTCACGGTCGCCAGTGAGAGCCCTAGGGTCGCGGCCGTCTCTTCAAGCGACAGTTCGCTGAAAAAACGCAAATCCACTACCTCCGCTTGCCGTGGGCTCAACGAACGCAGCGTCGCCAGCGCCTCGTCTAGCCGCACGAAATCTGCTTCGCCCCATTCGTCTGCATCTGCGAGCGACTGCGCCTCTTCACCAAATATTTGCCCGGAAAAGCGCGTGTGATAAGCGCGCGCCGTGCGATCAAGGCTCGTGAACTCAACGTCGCCGCCGCGCTTCTGCGCTAGGTTCGCTCGCGCATGATCGACAAGGACGTTGCGCATCACGCGGGCGGCGAGCCGCACAAATTGCGTGTGCTCCAACGCCGGCGCATGGCCGTCCTTTTGCATGCGCAGAAACGCTTCATTGACCACGCCGGTCGCTGACAGCGTATGACCCGCTGCTTCCTTGCGCATTTGGCCGCGCGCCACGCGTTGCAACTCGGCGTAAAGCGCAGGCGAAAACGCCTCCGCCTGCGCTGGAAGTTCTGGCGATCGCGCTGAGAGGTCTGTGGCCGAAGGGTCGCTGCCGTTCATGGCGCAAATCTTACCCCTACCCCGTGACGCGGGCTGACTTGTTCGTTAGCCCGAGCGTGAGCCGCTTTTTCGCTCTTTGCGCTAACTGATGTGCGCGATGTTGTTGTCGTTACGGACTGAAGCGAAGTGTCGGTTGCGTCGCGCCGCTTACAACTTTTCCCATGGAACGACAGCCACATGGCGTTTTTCAACACAAATTCTTTTAAGTCGACTTTAGTAAAAAACATGCTTAAACCGTTTACAAAGCGTCGTTGGCTGCAAAAAGATGTTTCGCTGTGTATCAGCGCGTTGGCCCTCTGCTGCGCCCATACGATTGCCTGGGCCGCGCCCACCGTCGACACGACATGGGCAAACGCCGGGCGCCTTACGTTCAACATGAACAGCGGCACCCAATCCACCGGCCAGCAGGTTCTGCAAGTGGCCGATCGCAAGCTTCTGGTGCTCGGGTACTGCACCTCGCAAGCGACAGCCGACTACTGCGTGCGACGACTCAATGCCGACGGCAGCAACGACACGACGTTCGGTACCGGCGGCCAAGGCGAAACCGTGATCAATCTCGGTGGACAGGACTTTCCGTCGGTGATGGAGGTTGGGACGGACGGGAAAATCGTGATCGGAGGCAATGGCATATCAGGGCAGCTAGTGCGTCTGTTACCCAACGGGTTGATCGACGCGACGTTCGGCAACAACGGCATCGCGACGACCGGTGTGCCCCGCATTTATTCGCTTCGCGTACGCGGAGATGGAAAGATTGTGTTCACCGGCGAGTGCTGGGTAACCGCACTACGTTTCTGCGTCGGCCGTGCCAATAGCAATGGCGCGTTTGACCCGAGTTTTAATAGTGGTGCGCCGCTGCAATTCACACCGGCCGGCACGGCTGCGGGCAAAGCAGCGATTTCGCGAGCGCTGGCACACGCGCCCAACGGCGCGGTCTTCATCGGCGGCGGATGTGAGGCGAGCACGACCGCGACGTCGCACCTGCAATTTTGCGTCGCAAAAGTGTCCCCGGCGGGCACGCTCGACCCGAGCTTTGGCGCATCGGGCGTGATGAACTTTGCCATTCTCGGCGCCTACGATCAGATCGAGTCATTGGCGCTACAAAGCGACGGAAAACTGCTCGCCGCAGGCACCTGCCTCGACAGCAGCACCGGCGAACAACGCCTCTGCATCGCACGCTACGGCAACACCGGCTTGGACTCAACGTACGGCAACGGCGCGGGTTACGTCTCGATCGCGCTTGGCTCAACAAGCGTCGTCTACCACGCGCGAGTTCGAGTTCAGCCCGATGGCAAGGCGCTCATGACAGGCTATTGCTACAGCGCAAAGATGATCTGCCTCGTGCGCCTCAACGACGACGGCACGCCAGACACCGCGTTTTCCGGTGGCGGGATTTTCTATCTGCCGCTTGCCAATCCCGCCACGGTACCGACGCAGACGACCATGTGGGCCTCAGGCGCGGTGCCCGTTGGTCGAAGCGGCGACAAGCTCATCGCCTTCGGGCATTGCGGGCCACAAGCCAACACCTCGGCCTATGCGCCCTGCCTAGTGAAGGTCAACATCGCGCCGCCCGCGGCGAGCGTTTGCAGCCTCGACGTCGACGGCGACGGTCGCGTTGGGTCAACGACTGATGCGTTGCTGCTAGCGCGCATCGCGCTCGGCATTACAGGCAGCGCAGTGGTCGCAAGTGGCGCGGCCAATCCGGCAGGCGAGCGTTCGACGTGGCCGCTCATCCAGGACTATTTGACGCGTCATTGCGGAATGAATCTGGTTCCGTAGCGTTTTCCTTGCAGCGGAGCGCGTGCCGGCGAGGCAACGAAAGGCAGATGAGCCGGTTTGCGGCTTCTCTCGCTTTGACAGTATCGGCAGTACGTCCCCAAACTCGCATAAATGGCAAAGGCTTCATCATGTGGAAACCCATCGCACGCACATTCGCCACACTGGCCTCCATCGCAACGCTCTCTGCAGCGTTGCTCGCCAGCACGGCCAGCAACGCCGTCACCGTCGTTGAGTATCACAACGCAGCGCTTGACGCGTACTTCATCACCGGCCGCACCACCGAGCAGGCGTTGCTCGATGCGGTGCCAAGCTTTCGGCGCACCGGGATGACGTTTCAAGCCACCAGCGGCACCGACACCAGCGGCGCGTTCACCCGCATTTGCCGGTTTTATGTATCGCTATCGAACCCGTACACCAGTTCACATTTCTATGGAAAAGAGGGCGCAGACTGCGAAGGCATTCGCGCGCAAAACGTGCCGGGATTTACGTGGGAAGGCTATGACTTTTCGGTCGCGAAACTCAACGAGGACAACACCTGTCCGTCCGGCAACACGCCGCTCTTTCGCGGCTTTCGAGCAGCGGCCAACGGCAAGACCCCGAACCATCGCTACTACCCAAGCCGCGCGCTGTGCGACGCCGGTGCGGCGCAAGGCTACGTGTGTGAAGGGCAAGTATTCTGCGGCGGCCTAGGGCTTGCGCCACCACCCGGCGCGACGGTGCGCACCTATCGCGGCACGTTCAGCGGCGGCCAGCAAGCGATCGTCTTTAACGGCGAGGTCACGTGGAGCTTGGTCGACGGAGAGCTTGGCCCGGCCGGAGAGCGTATTTACAAAGTCACCGCCGCTAACGCAAACATTCCCAGCACGTTTCCCGGATGTAGTGCACCCGGCGCGGTACAGATCGACATGGCGACCAGCGTGCTCGGCGTAGACGCCAGCAACGCGGGCGCAGTGCGCTACGGCGGACTCTTTCTGTCCGTGCCCACGATGATTACCTGCGACAAAGACTCAGCGCCGTTTGGGTACATCTGGTTCACCTGCCAAACCGAAAACAACGTGATTGCCGTACAGAGCGCTTCGAGCGCGGCACGACTTCAAGGCACCTGCAACGCCAATGACGGTGCGAGTTTCACTTGGGATTTTCGGGCCGTTGATTGACGGGTCTCGCCCCGTCAGTCGAGCGCATCCCTATTACAGCTTTTTCGCGCGAGCGGCTATGCGTTGGTTGTTTGGGCTACTTGCGATTTAGTCGTCAACATATCGACTGAGCTAAATTCCAGAACGAATTGCGCGCGTTCGGTACGAGAGCGAGGCCGCGTTTATCGCCGCCGCGGACACACTGTTACGCAAACATCTTGCGCTGGGCGGAGTCACGCTGGCCGAGCGACGCGAATCGACCGCGCGCTTGTGTCCAGCGTGTGCGCGGCCATGCTCGACATCACGCGCCACGAAAGATGAAGTACACCGCGCCGAGCAAACACAAACCCGCCCACAGAAAATCCAGCCGCATCGGTTGATTCATGTAGTACACCGCGAAGGGCACGAACACGGCTAGCGTGATGACCTCTTGCATGATTTTGAGTTGGGCCAGAGAAAACTCGCTTGCGCCAATGCGGTTGGCGGGGACTTGCAATAGATACTCAAAGAGCGCAATTCCCCAACTCACGAGCGCGGCGATCCACCACGGCTTGCTGCTTAAATTCTTGAGGTGCCCGTACCAAGCGAAGGTCATGAACACGTTGGAGAGCACAAGTAGACCGGCGGTTTGCGCCCAAATAGGAAGATTCGTCATTGCGATTCGGTGGCTGAGGGCGGCTCGAGGTTAAGGCGAATGAAGTTTAGTCGGCGAAGCGAAAGGCTTATGCGTTACGCTTTCACCATTCACAAGGAGGACTCATGAAATTTACTACTCTAGCCGCCGCTTTGGCGACCACCGCTGCGGTTGCGATCTCTTCGGGCGCTTTCGCCCAAGCGAGCATGAAAATCAGCATCTCTGTCGCGCAGAATTCGCATCAGGGCGTGGGCATCGACACCCTCGCTAAAGAAGTGGAGACGCGAACGAAGGGCCGCATCAAGATTCAGCCGTTCTACTCCGGCTCGCTCGGCGGTGAGCGCGAATCGATTGAAGCGGTGCAACTCGGCACACAAGAGCTAACGCTCACGTCGACCGGCCCGGTTCCGAACTTTGTGCCCGAAGCGCGCATTCTGGACATCCCTTTCCTGTTTCGCGACAAAGCGCATGCTCGCGCCGTGCTTGACGGTCCCATTGGTCAAGAAATGCTCGCCAAATTTGAACCCAAAGGCTTCAAAGCGCTGGCGTGGGCTGAGAACGGCGTTCGCCACATGACCAACAGCAAGCGTGCGGTGAATTCGCCCGACGACTTGAAAGGTCTGAAGATGCGCACGATGGAAAATCCCGTGCACATCGCCGCGTACAAAGGCTTTGGTATCGTGACCACGCCGATGGCATTCCCGGAAGTGTTTACCGCACTGCAACAAGGCACGGTTGACGGGCAAGAAAACCCATTGTCAGTCATCATGGCGGCGAAGTTTGAGCAAGTGCAAAAACATCTGTCGTTGACGGGCCATGTGTATTCACCCGCAATCTTCTTGATGAATAAGGCCGCGTTCGACAAGCTCTCCGCTGCTGACAAACAAGTGTTCTTGGATGCAGCGAAAGAGGCCGCGAAGGTCAATCGTGCGCGCGTGGATGCGGATGATGCGAAGGGCGTCGCCGAACTGCGCTCAAAAGGAATGCAGGTTATCGAGGTCGATAAGGCGAAGTTTGTTGTCGCGCTGGCCCCAGTGAATGCCGAATTTGAAAAGCAATTTGGTAAAGCCAACATTGATCGAATTCGCAACGCGAAATAAGACCTGACGCACCGAGAAGCCCGCAGCGATGCGGGCTTTTTTGTGCCTACAATGATTCCAACGAATACGGGGTGTTTATGAAAGCGTTATTTCTGCGCGTCGAGCACGTGACGACGACTGCGTCGTTGTACGTGGCTTGCGCAATGCTGGCCATCGCATCGGCGCTGGGCGTGTTTCAAATCATCACCCGATTCGTGCTCGAAAAGCCCGCGGAATGGACCGAAGTGCTCATTCGCTTCTCTCTGATTTGGATGGTGTTCATGGGCATTCCGATGGCGTTTCGCCAAGGGGCGATGGTGAGCGTGGACGTACTGCATCGCATCTCCGGACTCAAAATGCAGCGCGTCCTCGAGGCGGTCGTGATGATTGCGTCGCTCGTGTTAATTGGAGTGATCGTGATTGTGGGTTGGGACTATTCATTGCGCGGTCGCGTACAGTCTGTGATTGGATTGGAGGAGGTGTCGATGTTTTGGGCCTACATCGCCATGCCAATCGGTGGTTTGCTCTCCGCGCTCGGTATTGTCGGCAACTTCTTCGACCCGAAGCGTCTTGAGTTGGAGACTGCACAATGAGCACCGCGATGTTGGTTACGATGGTGTTGTGCTTCGCGCTCACCATTTCGGTCGCCGTCTCGATTGGGCTTTCTGCGATTTTTGGCATCTACATCGGCAACGTCAATATGCTGGTGTCGGTGAAGGAGATGTTCTCCGCGATCAATAAATTCCCGCTCGCCGCGATTCCGTTCTTCATTCTCGCGGGAAATTTGATGGAGACGGGTGGAATCTCGCGTCGTCTCGTTGAGTTCGCAAAGAGTTTGGTCGGCGGTGTGCAGGGTGGTTTGCCGATGACGTGCGTACTGACGTGCATGATCTTTGCTGCGGTGTCGGGCTCATCAGTGGCAACCACGTTCGCCATCGGTGCGATCTTGATTCCCGCGCTCATAAAGCATGGCTACCCGACGGCGTGGGCGGCGGCGCTGCAAGCCACAAGCGCGGAGCTGGGTGTCATCATCCCCCCTTCCATTCCAATGATTCTGTACGGCGTTTCGGCTGAAGTGTCGATTGGCGAACTGTTTATCGCGGGATTCGGGCCGGGACTCTTAATCGGTGGCGCGCTGATGCTCTACGTGTTTTTGCTGTGTAAGAAGCGCGGCTGGGGCAAGCAAGACGGCGACGGCAAGCTCTCGGCGCTTTCGGCGCTGGCAGACATCGGGATCATTTCCGGAGGCGTGCTGCTGCTTGTACTAGGCAATAAAGTGATCGCGCCTGCGCTGCTAAAGAGCGCGCTAGACGAGCAAACGCTGGACAGGTACACCGATTTGATTGGCGTCGGGCTGTTCACCGCGTACTTCGTGGTGCTGACGTTGATTCCAAAGCTGCGTGTGTCGCTCCATGGCCGCGCTGCTTACGCGTTGATGATGCCCGTGATCATTCTCGGCGGCATTTATGGTGGCGTCTTCACCCCCACCGAAGCCTCGGCTGTCGCGGTGGTTTACGCGCTATTTGTTGGCGTGGTGGTGTACGGCGAAATTCGCGTTTCAGACTTGCTGCCCATCTTCAAGAAAAGCACTTTGTCCGCGTCGGTCATTATGTTCATCATCGCTAACGCGGGACTGTTTGCGTATCTCATCACGCGTGCTGGCGTGCCGGACGCGATTGGCCTGTTCCTGAAAGAATGGCTGCAAAGCCCAATGCTCTTTTTGCTCGGCGTGAACGCGGCGCTCTTCATCATCGGCATGTTCATCGAGACGAGCGCGTCGATCATCGTGCTAGCGCCGATTCTGGCACCGGTTGCGGTTCACTTCGGGATTGATCCGGTGCATTTCGGCATGATCATGGTGGTGAACCTCGCGCTGGGGATGATCACGCCGCCGTTCGGCGTCAATCTGTTTGCCGCCTGCACTGTCGCAAGAATTTCGCTCGACCGCATCATCACGCAGCTCATACCCTTTGTACTCGTGGTGCTCGCATGTTTGATGGTGATCACGTACGTGCCCCAGCTATCGTTGTTCTTGCGCGATATGGTCTACGCAAAGTAGATAACAGCTTTATCGCGCTAACGACCGCCTGTCGGTCGCTAGCGCTTGTTTTTACTACTTATCGACAAGTTAAATAACTGCCCTGCAACGTCCACTAGCTAGTCGTTTGCACTAATAAGCTGTTACCACAACGTTTGCTCGGACGGGTAGTGGCTGCACGACGCGCTGAACGCTACGCAGTGCCCGACGGTTCCGTTCACGCCCGTTGTGTAGTGCGTTGGTGTCTTCGTGCGCTACTCGTGCCTTGCTGACGCCGGCAACACCGCCTGCGCAGCAAGCCAGCTCTTCAAGCGCAGCGGACGCACCGGTTTGGCGAGAAAAGCCACGTCACTAAACCGCGCCTCCACTGCTTCCTGCGCAACGTGAGAACCCGAAACCACGAGCACCGGCAACACCGCGCCCCAGCGCTGGCGCATCAGCACAATCCCGTCGATGGCGTCGCCGTGACGGAGCTGGAAGTCGGACACCACGACATCGGGCCGCGCATCGTCCTCGGCGAAGTGCGTGAACACTTCCTGTGCGCTTTCAGCAGCGAAGCACTGATGCCCCCACTTTGAGAGGAGACGGGACATCGCGTTACGCGCGTCCTCGTCGTCGTCGATCACGAGCACTCGAAGCGCCTTACTCGGCACGTTTCGCGAAATGGCCAAGGGTTGCACCTCGGGCGCTGACGTCAACAACGTAATGGGTATCTGCACTACAAACGTAGTGCCGCAACCCAAGTCTGATCGAACCGCGATCTGCATGTTTAGGAGACGCGCAAATCGCTCGACGATTGCGAGACCGAGCCCCAATCCATCGCGGCGATTGTTGGCGCTGCGGGCGCGAAAGAACTCGTCGAAGATGTGCCGCAGTTCGTCGGCGCTCATGCCCGGGCCGGAATCGCGCACCTCGATATCGAGCGATGAAGCACGTCGACGAAGCGCTACCAAAATAGCGCCCTCGCCTGCGTATTTCACCGCGTTACCCATGAGATTTCGCAGCACCCGTTCGACGAGAACCGCGTCACTTCGGACGAAACACTCGGCGCGCATGCGGCGCAGCTTCAAGACCGCGTTCGGGTGTGCGAGGCGATCAGCATACTCCGTGCATAAACGCGCCAGAAGCTCCGTTAAATCGAAGCTCTCGTGCTGCGGTTTCACTGCGTCGGCATCAAGCCGCGCAAGCTCCAACAAGCCGTCGAACATATTCGAGAGCGAACCAACGGTGGCGCGCATGCGCGACGAGATGTCCACCAAAGCGGGGCGAGAGGTCTCGTGTTCCAGCGCGGCCGCGTAGAGCGCCAGCGCGTGCGCGGGTTGGCGCAAATCGTGGCTCGCCGCCGCGAGAAATCGGGTGCGCGTTTGTAGTGCGGCATCCAGCTGACGATTGAGCTCGTCAAGCCGCGCTCGCTCGATTTCGCTCTCGACGCGCTTTTTGTCAGCCTCGTCTCGCGCAGCGCGTTCACGATCAAAGTCAAACTCAATTTCGAGTGCAACGCGGCGTGCGAGCGCCGCACGCCCCAGCTCAATCTCGCTGTAAATCGCTGCCTCTCGCTCGAAGTCAAGCGCCGCCCGAAGGTCGTCCGTGGACTCACTCGCTTGCGCCGCGGTTCGATAAATTCGCAATGCCGCGGACGGATACAAAGCCTTCTCCGCGCGAGGCGTTTTTTCAATCCATTCCGTACAGAGCTTTTTTGCACGACACGCTTCGTGGGTCGCTAAAAAAACATTAGCTTGCGCGCTCGTCCACGAATGCGTCTGTGTCTGCACCGCAACAAACGCTCGGCTACGGTCTAGGGCGACCTGCGCCGCTTGCGGATCGTTGTTAAGCAGATGGGCTCGCGCGTAGAGCAGATTGCTCTGCTCACGAATCGGTCGGAAGAATGTTTCATCAAACGGGGAAAGCGCTTCCGCGAGCAGCAACGCTTCGTGCGCATTGCCCATTCCGTTGTGGATCAACAGCAAATTCAACCCACTGATGTACCACGCTGCGCCCGGTTTAACCGCTGCCGCCAACTGATACGCCTCGAGCCCTAGTGTGAGCGCAGTCTCGTAATTGTTTAATTCAGCGTGCTTACCCGCCAACATCGACTGTGTTTGCGCAATCGCAGCGCTGTCACCGGTGGCCCGCGCCGCAACGATAGCTTTGGACAAAATGCGGATAGTGGCCTCGGGCGTCGAGAATCGTGTCGCGATAACAACGTCTAAGTCCGCGAGCGCGAACTGCTCCCACGCGTTGAGTTGGCTGCGCAACTCGGGCGAGTTGGCGTCGGCTAAGGATCGAGCCGCGTCCTCGTCGCCGGTATTGGCAAGTAGGCGCGCTTTCTGCTCACGGCACATCGCGATTCCAGGCTCAAAACCGTTCGCACGAAACAGCGCCTCAGCATCAGCAATCGCCAGTTGCATTGACGCGCTGTCACGAATGAAACGAAACGCGACGGCACGATGCAGGTGCGCCCACGCCAGATCTACGCTCCCCGGTGCTGAGCAATCGGCCATGCGCTGGGCGATCGCTCCGATGGCGCTTGGGTCACGAAAGCGCGCCTCCCAAGCCAGTCGGTGTTGGCCTTGGAAATCCGACGGCCCGACCGATGCAGAGTTGGAGTTCATAGGTGTTCAATTATGCGACGCACTACGACGCGCGCGACTGGCCGTTCGGACAGGTGGCCCGTTCGCGGCGTACGACTAAACTCGTGGCTTATGCCCGAACGTACCAGTATTCTTGTCGTAGAAGACCATCCGCTCTATCGCGACGGTCTCATCGGTTTGCTCACACGCTCGCAATGTGTTGACGCTATTGAATCAACGACCAGCGCCGCGCAAGCGCGAGCGCTTTTGGATTCTGGTGCCGACTTCGATATCGTCCTTTGCGATTGGCGACTTCCGGATGGGGATGGTTTGGAGTTTCTACGAACTGTCGCGAAGCAAAATCCGACCATTGCTCGCGTTCTAATGTCTGGAACGGACGACCCACGACTTCCGCTGCTGTGCATCGACGAAGGCTTGGCGGCGTACTTGCCTAAGTCGCTTGAGCCCAACGAGACGATTGCGATCATCACGCGCTTGTTGGACGGTGAAACGTGGTTTCCGTCTAGTAAAACCGATGCGCGCATGTTGACGCCTCGTCAAACCGAAATCCTGATCGGCATCGCGCATGGAAAAACCAACAAACATCTCGCCCGAGATCTGGGTATCGCGGAGCGAACTGTGAAGCATCACCTCACCGTCGTGTTCGAACGACTCGGGACAACGCGACGCGCTGAGGCCGTCACCCGCGCAGTAGAAGCGGGTCTCATCCAGCCAGGCAAACGCTAAGCCTACGCTCCGTAGCAGCTACCGCCTAGCCGGAGGGTATGAACGAGCCAGCAGCAGGCAGCTGCGCAGATTAAAAGCGATTTCATTGATCACCCGCGGCTCCAGCCCCCAATCCGCAGGAGTAGGGTCAACGGCACACCCCACGACGAGCCCAAGCCATACGGCTCATGGCTGCCAGCAACAGAGTGACGACTAGCAGCAGATCGCGGCTCAGGGGCACCTCAACCGGAAACAACTCGAAGACAAATCGACTCGGGTTGTTTCCGGCACTTGCGACGCTTCCGCCGTTTACGTCGTTGCTGGCTCCTGAGCCCGCGCTGACGATGAGCGAAGCCGTGTCGTCGAAGGTGAATTGCATCGAGCAGCTGCGCGTGCCGCCGACCGCAACGGTGGCGCTACCATCACACGACAAAACGCTCATATTGAACAAGGCAGATGTGTCGACGAAACGGCACGTCATGTCTTGAGCCGGGAATGGGCCGTGATTAGTGCAAACAACGGTACAGGTCACGGTCGCCCCGTTCGCCGGATACACGGGCGTGCAACTGACGGCGCTGGTGGTGTCGGCCGTCCCCAATCGCTCTGCAAAGTTGTAACCCGCGCCGACCTCACCCACACCAGTCACTAAGCTGTTGGTGACTCGAACGCCGGTGAACACATCGTTTTGCGAGATGACTCCGCGAGGCGCGCCACTCGACAATGTACCCAGCGTTTCCGGGCCATCCAAATAGTCGTTTGGCTGTGTCTGGGTGAGCGTAAAACCGATCTCGTTGGCGCTCGGCAAACGACAGAAGAAGTACTGCCCCGCGCGCATCATCGAATCGGCTTCACACGTCGTGATGCGTACCGCGCCACTATTGACCTGAACCTCGTTAGTGACGCTCGTCGCGTTGGCCGCCACTGAGGTGGTTGCGATTCGATACTGATTTCCGACCTCGTCGACACCGGTAAGCGTAACCGTGACACCGGGCAAGCCGGTATCTCCAACACTAAGGCTTCCAGAACTATCGCGGTCCACATACACGAAACCGCGCAACTCACCCGCTGGGATTTGAATTTGTGCTTTTACGCTTGCGACGACCAGCGTCTGCTCCGGCGCGACTGCGGTGAATGAATTTTCATAAACGTCTCCTGGCCGTCCGCCACTGCTCAAGAGCTGCAACGAAATTGTCTGAGATGTGTTCGACGCAAGGCCGTTTCGATCATCTACACGTATCGCTGTGACACCGCTGGGAAGCACACCGTCGGTCGTTTGACTCCACACGGCACCTGTCGCCGGGCACACACCGGAGCCGTCCACCAATGTGCCGCCGTTGGAAAGGCAGTTGGGATTGCGGTTGATCTGCGCACTGGGTGAGGTGCTAAAGAAAACACCGTATTCGGTAGGCAGCAAAGGCGATACGACACCCCCGGTAAATCCGCCTTCGAAATGCGAGCGCGCGTTGACCGCATCACCGTTAAATGGCAGCACATCAACAATGCGAAGCATCGCAAATGGACTCGCGGATGTGTTTCGGTATTGCAGTCGCCACAATTGCGTGCCGCCCGCTGCGATGTACGGAGTGTCCGTGGTCTTCGATACCAAAAGACCTTCCGGAACATTCGCCACGAGATTGGCAAACGCGTAACGATCCTCGCGTGACGCCCATGTCGGAACGCTGAAGAGTGGGCTTGGATCGAGTGCGTGCTCGATTGTGGCGCTGGTGTGAACGTTGGCGTTGTGGGTTGCGCTGGCGCTGAGCTGTGCAACGTAAGAAATCCACGGTACCGCGTTGCCCGGAATCGCTTGCGTGATGTGCCATTCGAGAACGGTGGCCGGTGCGCCGCTTTCCGGGTTGTGGCCGGAATACGGTGCGAGGTGAAGCGGCAGGTTTGCGGACCCGGTCACGTAATCGAGCTCGGGCGGAACGAACGCCTTAATAATGAGCGGGAACATTGAAGGTGTAGCGTTGCTGTCTCCACTGGTGAAGTTGGCGGACAGTCCAAACTCGATGAGTTCGCCGTAGCCCACGCTGGCGAGTGGCGCGTAGGCACCTGAGGTGAAATTTCGCGTTGCGGTGATGTCGATGCTTGTGTCAACGCTGCGCACGATTGCGTGGTCGTTCTCGGCGTAACTCCAAACGGTGGCGTCGCCAAATCGCACCGACGTGCGGTTGGGCAATTTCGTTCCCGGGGTTGTCGCGAGAACTTCGTAGCTACCGCGCAGCGCAAGTGCGATAAACGCGGGCAATGCGGTCGCCGTAATTCGCACTCGCTTTATCGTGGGGTACAGGCCGCTACCCGATGGCATTTCAAGCGAGGCGGGCGGCATGACAGCGTTTAGGCCATCAATCAACTGCGTGGGCAAACTCGCGGGAAACCACGTACCGGAACTGCATTCTGGCGCGGACATTTGGCTCCGCGCCTGCGTACGAGCCGGTTCGTTGTTGTCCCAGTCAATGTTGGGTACAGCGCCTGCGTCGGGACTAACTTCGACGAGGAAGCCCGCAGCATTGAGCACGGCCGCGCTGGCGTTTAGACCAAAGAGCCGAAGCACCATCGGGCTTCCCGACGGCATTTCGCTTGCTTGCGCGTTGCCGTCGAACGGCAGCCGCAGACGTGTTCTCGTGTTGTCCCACTCGTCACAAAATTGCGCGTTGGGACGTTGACTGAATGCGCCATAGCTAAAACGAAATTCGGACTGTATGTTCGCGCCAGGAAAGGCGTAGCCATGCCGACATTCGGGATCGCTTCCGTCGGGCAAACATTCCTCCCCCGCAAAAACAGCGGTGTCTAAACGAGGATTGCGCCATAGCTTGCGGTGAAACGTACCTTCGATGTTCAGAACGCCGATACTAAAGTTGTTGGTGTCATCGTCGAACGTTTGTGGGC
>JAGNQL010000258.1 GCA_017989135.1 Burkholderiales bacterium | reverse complement strand
CGTTCGATAGTGAGGACGAAGTGGTGCGTCGCGCCAACGACACGCGCTACGGCTTGTCGACTACGGTGTGGACTACCGACTTGTCACGCGCGCACCGCATGGCGCGAAACATTGAAGTGGGTACGGTGTGGATTAACGCGTGGTGGCTGCGCGATTTGCGAGTGCCGTTTGGTGGCAGCGGTCTGTCCGGGATCGGCCGCGAAGGTGGCGAGCATTCTCTAGATTTTTATTCCGAGATTCGGACTGTGTGTGTGAAGCTATGACGGCGCAACTGGCTCTTTCTCAACTCCTCAACGGCCTACAACTTGGCGTGTTGTTGTTTCTCCTCGCGGCGGGTCTGACGCTGGTGTTTGGCATTATGAGTTTCGTCAATCTGGCGCACGGTTCACTCTACATGCTCGGCGCGTACTTCGGCGCAGCAGCGTTTGCCAAAACAGATTCGTTTGTAGTGGGGCTCGTTGCGGCGGTCGTCGGCGCGGGGCTGGTCGGATTGCTATTGGATCGTTTCGCGCTAACCAAACTGTACGAGCGTGACCACCTCGATCAGGTGTTGGCCACGTTTGGTTTGATTTTGTTCTTCAATGAATTGATTCGCATCATTTGGGGCCCGTCGTCGGTGTTCATGCAGGTGCCGGCTGCGCTCTCGGAAACCATTGAGATCGGGGGGTTCAGCTACCCAAGCTATCGCCTCGCGATCATTGGTGCGGGGATCGCGGTTGCGCTAGGTTTATATCTTCTGATTCAAAAAACGCGCGTCGGCATGCTCATTCGCGCGGGTGCAACGAACGCGAACATGGTGGCAGCGCTGGGTGTAAATATCAAATGGCTCAACACGCTGGTGTTCGCACTAGGCGCAGCGCTGGCGGGGCTTGCGGGTGTGATGGCGGGGCCGATTGTTTCGGTGCAACCGGGCATGGGCGAGCCTGTGCTGATTCTGACTTTGGTGGTCATCATCATCGGTGGGTTGGGGTCTATTCGCGGCGCGTTTTTCGCGGCGTTGATCGTGGGTGTGGTGGACACGTTA
Organism: Burkholderiales bacterium; assembly: GCA_017989135.1. GTDB lineage: Bacteria > Pseudomonadota > Gammaproteobacteria > Burkholderiales > Casimicrobiaceae > Casimicrobium. The sequence goes on along the minus strand of JAGNQL010000258.1, from coordinate 2,675 downwards.
GGTCGCGCGTTTATGCCTACGATCATGCGTACGTTGCTCGAGCGCAGCACCGCAGACGCGGCTGGGCCAGCGTTAGCTTCCATGCTGATTTATTTGTTCATGGCGGTGGTGCTTGCGGTGAAGCCGCAAGGACTCTTTCCAGCTAACGTAGGTGCAACGCGATGAAGCTGTGGCCTACTACAGTGCACTGGGGCGCACCGCGCACGCTCGTTGCCGTCGTCATTTTGCTGCTACTCGCAATGCTGCCAATGATTGCCCATGCGTTGGATTCAGACTACTACGTAAGTTTTGGCACGCGCGTGTTGATCTACGCGCTCGCCGCCATCGGCTTGAATTTCATTCTTGGCTTCGGAGGCATGGTGAGCTTGGGCCACGCAATGTACGTGCTTCTCGGCGCGTACGCCGTGGCGATCCCGGCGAGCCACGGCCTAACGTCTGGTTGGCTGCAACTATTGATCGCCGTGAGCACAACGGTTGCGCTCTCCGCTGCGGTCGGCGCTGTGGCGCTGCGCACGAGCGGCATCGCGTTCATCATGATTACGTTAGCGTTCGCGCAGATGATGTTCTTCGGCGCGGTGAGCCTTAAAGATTATGGCGGTGACGACGGCCTCACCGTGAACGCCAGAAGCCTGTTGGGTGCCCTTGATTTGTCGAACAACACAACGCTGTATTACGTGTCGTTGGTCACGGTATTGGTGGCGCTTTACTTATCGTGGCGCGCGGTGTTGAGTCCGTTCGGGCTGGTCTTACGGAGCACCAAGTCCAATCCTCGCCGTGCAACGGCACTCGGGCATCCGATATTTCGCTATCAGCTCACGGCGTACGTCGCCTCCGCCGTTATTTGTGCGGTTGCGGGCGTGTTGCTGGCGAATCTGACGAAGTTTGCGTCTCCCTCTTACGGCGCGTGGACGCTCTCGGGCGAACTCATTGTGATCGTGATTCTTGGCGGCTTGGGCACGATCTTCGGGCCTGTCGTCGGTGCGATTATTTTGCTGGTGCTCGAAGAAGCATTGCCGATGCTCATCGAGGCCGTCTTGCCGGATTACAAAACCAACTGGATGCTGCTGCTCGGACTCTTCATTTTCATCATCGCGCTCGTCTTGAAGCGCGGCGTTTTTGGGTCGCTAAAACCATGAGCGCACTCGTCACGCACAAACTAGTAAAGCGCTTCGGCGGTGTTCTGGCTACCGATCACGTCTCGCTCACGGTGGAACCAGGCGAACTGCACGCAATCATCGGCCCCAACGGCGCAGGAAAAAGCACGCTGATTGGTCAGCTCGCGGGCGAAATCGCATCCGACGAAGGTCGCATCGAACTCTTTGGCGCGGACGTGACGCACGTTCGCACGCACCTGCGCGCGCAAATGGGTCTCGCGCGCACGTATCAGGTCACGCAACTGGCTAAAGAATTCACCGCGCTCGACAACGTACTCCTCGCGGTGAACGCACGCGCAAAGCATAATTTTCGTTTCTGGGGCAATGCGCACGACGACGTCACGAGCATGCAAAAAGCCACGACAGCGCTAGCGACTGTGGGCATGAGTGCAATGCACAACGCGACCGTCGGCACGCTCGCACACGGCGAACAACGGCAGCTCGAAATTGCGATGGCGCTCGCGACTGAACCGAAGTTGCTGCTGCTTGATGAACCACTCGCAGGCATGAGTCAGGGCGAATCGGCGGCGATCGTCGCACTTCTCAAATCACTCAAAGGCCGCTACCCGATGCTGCTCGTGGAACATGACATGGAGGCGGTGTTCGCGCTCGCCGATCGCGTGAGTGTGCTCGTGTACGGCCGGATCATCGCGACCGACACGCCGGATCGTATTCGCGAAAACCGCGAGGTACGCGCCGCGTATTTGGGAGACGCGGCATGAGCGCACTGTTAAACGTCGAAAGCGTGTGCGCAGGTTATGGCGCGAGCAACGTGTTGTTTGACGTGAATCTAACCATTCGCGAAGGCGAAGTTGCGACCTTACTCGGCCGCAACGGCATGGGCAAAAGCACGCTGGTGAAATGCTTGTGTGGTTGGCTCAAACCCACCGCGGGAAGCATCACGTTCGCGGGCCAAAACGTCACCGCTGCGCCAGCGCATGTGATCGGCAAACTCGGGCTCGGACTCGTACCGGAAGGCCGTCAAGTCTTCCCCACACTCACTATTCGCGAAAACCTGATCGCCACTGCGAGCACGGCCAACGGCAACGCTTGGAACCTTGATCGGGTGATTACGTTTTTTCCACGTCTGGGCGAACGCATCAACCAACTCGCGGGCACCTTGTCCGGCGGCGAGCAACAAATGCTCGCCATCGGTCGCGCGTTGATGACCAATCCGCGCTTGCTGATTCTCGACGAAGCCACGGAGGGTCTCGCGCCCTTGGTACGCGCCGATATCTGGCGCGCGCTGGCCAAACTCAAAGAAGAGAAACTCGCGATGCTGGTCATCGACAAAGATTTGCGTGCTTTGCTGCCGCTGGCGAATCATCACACCGGCCTAGAAAAGGGCCGCGTAGTGATTAACGGAACGTCCGCCGAGATCATGCAGCAGCAAGAACGCTTACATGCGTTAATTGGTGTGTAACTCGGTTTCCAAACGAGACTTTGGAAATTCTTCTTCGTCCTGCCGGAGTGGAGTGGAGAACGGTGGCGTAACCCAATTGGCTAGTTCAAGGTGTAGGC
>JAGNQL010000069.1 GCA_017989135.1 Burkholderiales bacterium | reverse complement strand
AAGCTATACCGTTGCGTTCGATGCCAATTCAAAAAAAGCGCTCTGGCGAACTGCTTTTTCACCCGTTCAATGAAGGAGGCATAGCGATGCTTACATGGATTACTACTGTCGCGTGTGCCATCATTTCCGTTGCGCTACTCGGCTGTGGATCGTCCGATCCATCGAGCACAGAGAGCGATCCGCTGGCAAGGTTGACCCACGAGGAACGATCAGCCGTGGAGCAATTGCTGAAGGGGGCGGGCTTGACAGCAAAGCAGTTGCGGCCGGTGGGTCGATTGGGGATCGAGAAGAACGCACAGTCCATCGTTGTAGAAAATGGCCATGTCAAAGCGCTTCGAATCTCCGACTCGCCGCTTGCATCGATGCGTGCGGTCATTGCTCTACCAGAACTTGAAATGTTGTGGCTTTCGAATAACCAAATTTCCGAAATCGAAGGATTAGAGGCTGCCCGAAAGCTCACATCGCTCGTGCTTTCGCGCAATCAAATTCGTACCGTCGACAGACTGACAGGCGCGACGTCGCTGGAGACGCTTTCGCTCAACGACAATCGCCTCGAAAAGCTTATTGACATTCCCACGCTGTCAGCTTTGCACACACTGGACATTTCAAACAATCAACTCCTATCGCTTGATGGGCTGGCAGGCCTACCAAAACTCTGGACAGTGCGCGCGAAAGGCAATCCGTTGAACAATGCGGACGCGGTGCGAGGTGTGCGAGCACGCGGTGGCTTGCTTGAACTGCCTGAGTCTGTGGCAGCCGTCGCACTCGGTGTCAACGCAGCGCGGCCCGCCGGTGAGTCAGTTTCTACCTTCGTGATGAATTTACCGGCGACGAACGGCATCAAAGTTGGACAAGAGAACTTTGACGCGCGCAGCACAGGGCAAATCTTCGACTACAGTGGACGCATGAAATCGTTGTCTGGCGCAGCGAGGCTGGGTCTCGTTGAGGGAACAAACTCGTCTTCCGATCCAGTCACCATAGAGCTAAAAGTAACTTCCGGTCGCGTCCGCGTTTATCTGGCCGACTTGAACGGGTTTCGCTATGTTGAGGCGCGCCAGGAGCAACCCGCGCGCCTTACCGGAAGGCTGATCTTGGGACTCAATTACTACGCGGTCCTGGAGTCGCTTGACGGCGAAGCCGCTGGTCTCGCGTGGCGTGTGTATCGCAAATAGTGCAATGGATTGGGCCTGGTTCAGGCGCGTCGCGTAGCCAAAATCAATCGAAAAACGGGGTTCGCCATAACGGCCTTGCAGTGGCCGCATCAAACGCAACGCTATAGGTGCGATACATGGCCCCGCGCTCCAGATTCCAGTCGTACTGTGCACCCAACTCGACAAAGACGCTTCCGTCGCGAGCCAGCACCCCTTTGACAATGTGTCTGTCGAGCCGCTCAAAACGCTGATTGAATAGGGGTTTTCCGGTATCCAGGTCGAGAGCGGTCACTTGCCACGCATCGTCTCGAATTCGCTTGTAGAACGAAATGGCCTTCTCTGTGAGCGTTGAAAACTTAAGGACGTCGGGGTGACTCCAGATAATTTCGCCGGTTCCGGGTTCGAGCCGCAGTGTTTGTGCGGCGCGCTCGTCAGTGACGAACCAGTAGTCACCGATGATCGTGAAATTTACCAGCGGTATCGCGATCTTCGTTCGCTCGCGACGAACGACTTTCCCCGACGCGGTGTCGAGAATCATGAACTCCCAAAAACGCACCTTTGGTGCCGTTGCGTTTGGCGTGACGAGGTAAGTACATAGCAATCGATTGCCACGCTGAATGAGCGTGCTCGACTCAATCTGGCGCTCATCTTTGCTACTTGCAGAGTTTGTTGTTTCGGAGAGAAACGGCGTGTGCCAAACGCGTTGTTTTGTAGTCGAATTCACCGCACTCACGCCGCGCTCCGGGCCTTTGCCGATGTTCTTGAATGTGTCAATCGATATGAACTCAACGCCGTTCGATGTGACGCTATCTCGTATGTTGCGAACAGTAATATGGTTCGTCCAGATAGGCGTTTTTGCATCTACCGGTAGTGCAAAACCAAATCGCTGCGCCTCGGGCAACCCAGATGCAGCCTGCGCCCACTGTGGTAACAGTGCGGCGATGAGTAGCACGGAAATATGCCACGTCCGGGCAAATGCGTTCATGCTGATTGCCTTGAATTTGCGACCGTCGCTGGCAATGTAGCTGAGCGACGTTATACGGATAATTTTCCCCCAATTCAGCAAGGCATGAATCGGTGCCAAGGCAAATTCGCATGAATGTCGTGAGCGTTTGCTGACCAGAACTACAAAGCAGCGCGACAGGAGCACGCTGATACAGTATCGACTATGCACAGATGGATTTAGCGATGAATATTGAAACCTTGGCCAATTCCTTTTCTGGCCGCTTGATCACCGATGCGGCCGACATGGAGCCGTTCACGACTGATTGGCGCAAGCGTTGGGTTGGAAAGGCGCTGGCCGTTGCGCTGCCGGATACGACGGAAGATGTTGCGAAAGTCGTACGTTGGTGCGCGACCAACAATGTGCCCATCGTGCCTCAGGGCGGTAACACCGGCATGTCTGGCGCCGCGACGCCTAGCGCCGACGGTGGCGTGGTTGTGCTTTCGCTCACACGCATGAATCGCGTGCGTGAGGTCGATCCGCAGAACAACACGATGACCGTCGAAGCCGGCTGCATCTTGCAAACGTTGCAAGAGCTGGCGCGCGAGCACTCGCGCTTATTTCCGCTCTCGCTGGGTGCGGAAGGCTCGTGCACGATCGGCGGCAATCTTTCGACCAATGCCGGTGGCGTGGCGGTGCTGCGATATGGCAATGCGCGTGAGTTGTGTTTGGGGCTCGAAGTGGTCACCGCGAAAGGCGAAATATGGAATGGTCTGCGAGGACTGCGTAAGGACAACACGGGCTACGACCTGCGCGATTTGTTCATCGGCGCAGAGGGCACGCTGGGTGTGATTACGGCGGCGACGGTGAAGGTTTTTCCGTTGCCCGTGGCGAAGGTCACGGCGTGGGGAGCGGTACGCTCGGTGCATGATGCGTTGCGGGTTTTGGAAACTGCGCAGCAAACGCTTGGTGCGCGGCTCACGGCGTTCGAGATGTTGACGCAGCCGTGCATCGAAATGCTCGGCGAGCAATTGCCGCATCTACGTTGGCCATTGCAAACGCGCGAGACGGTGGCGGTGCTGATAGAGCTTTCTGATTACAAGAGCGAAGCGAATGGTCGCGCTGACTTGGAGACACTGCTGGAGCAGGTGTTTGAGGCGGATATCGTGACTGACGCGGCGATTGCTGCGAACTTGACGCAGTCCAACGAATTCTGGGCTTTGCGCGATCACATGACGGAAGCGCAGCAGCGCGCCGGCAAAAATATTAAGCACGACATCGCCGTGCCCGTGTCACGGATCGCAGATTTCGTGGCAAGCACGAACGCGGAAATCGAGGCGAAGTTTTCCGGCATTCGCATGATTGTCTTTGGCCATTTGGGCGATGGCAATTTGCACTACAACGTGTCGCCGCCGAAAGGACTGCGCGGTGAAGATTTCGGCACGATTGAGGCGGCGGTCAATCGGGTGACGCATGACGCGGTGCATCGATTCAACGGTTCGGTGTCCGCGGAGCATGGGCTCGGTGTGTTGCGCCGAGGCGAGGCGGCGCGCTACAAGTCCGCCGTGGAGCTGGGCATGATGCGTGCGATCAAAAACGCACTCGATCCACAAGGCATCATGAATCCGGGCAAATCGTTGGGAGATTACGAATGAAGGTATGCATCGTTGGCGCAGGAGCCATTGGTGGTTGGATCGGCGCGAAACTCGCGCGCGCCGGTCACACGGTGACTGTGTTGGCACGCGGTGCTGCATGGGCCGCAATCAAAGAAAACGGCTTGCAGTTAATCGAAGGCGGCGAAACGCAGGTGGCACGAGTTCATGCTGCGGCAAGCGCCACCGAACTCGACACGCCCGACCTGTTAGTCATTGCGGTGAAAGCACCGGGGCTGCGCGATGCGGCGGTTTCCGTGGCATCGTTGATAGGGCCGAACACGATAGTGCTCACAGCGATGAACGGCGTGCCATGGTGGTTTTTTGATCGCGCAGATCGCCCGCTCGCTGGCGCGCAGTTGTCAACGATTGATGCGTCGGGTGAAATTGCAAAGAGCATCCCTTCGCGCAACGTCGTCGGCTGCGTTGTCCACGCTGCATGCAGCGTCGACGCGCCGGGCTTGATCCGCCACAAAATGGGGGCGCGGCTGATCATTGGCGAACCGAGCGGCGGCTCATCGCCGCGCCTAAAGCTGCTCCACGAGACACTCGCCGCCGCGGGGTTTGAGCCGGAATCGAGCGAAGACATTCAGCGCGATGTGTGGTTCAAGCTCTGGGGCAACATGACGATGAACCCCGTGTCCGCGATCACCGGGGCGACAACCGACAAGATTTTGGACGACGCGCAGGTACGGGAATTCTGCTCGGCGGTGATGCGCGAGGCACAAAGCGTCGGCAAGCAAATCGGCATCCCCATCGCACAAACGCCAGACGAGCGCCACGCCGTGACGCGAAAACTAGGCGCAATGAAAACTTCGATGCTTCAGGATGTCGAGGCGGGCAAAGCCATCGAGCTTGACGCGCTCGTCGCGGCGGTGTGCGAGATTGGTCAGAAGGTGAATGTGCCCACGCCCTACACCGACGCGCTGCTCGGCCTTACGCGCCTGATGGCGCGGCGACGAGGCTTGTATTGAGGCGTTGCAGGCGCGGCATTCGTCGCGCTACGCCGTCGCCAAGCCGCTGCCACACCGTGGCCAAGCGCGGCTAGCGTCGCGTCCGCAGCTGCGCGTGAAAGCGCTACGGCACATTGTTTGGTGATTTCGCGTCTTTACGGATGACGGGGCGATAGACCTCGTCGCTGATGGGGGCGCAGCGCATGAAGTCATCGCAACAAATCTCGATTCTTCGCGTCTTACAGGCGATGTGCGCGGCGCTTGTGCTGCTGACCCAAAGTGCACTCGCACAAACTGCAATCCACACGGAGCCAAGCGATTTAGCTGTCGTCCCCGCGCAGCAGGGGTACGTTGTCGACACGACAGGGCGGCTCAGCGCCGCGGAGCGCGATTCGTTAACTTCAGAGCTAAAGCAATTAAACGCCAGCTCCGGGGCGCAAGTTTTTGTGTTGATCGTTGACCACACCGACCCCGAACCGATTGAGAGCTACGCACAGCGCGTGTTCACGACCTGGAAACCGGGGCGCAAAGGCGTGGATGACGGCGCGTTATTGTTGATAGCTCTGAAAAACAAAACGAAGCGATTGCGATTGCACACGGGGTATGGGCTTGAAGGAAGCGTGCCCGATGTGTCGGCTAAACGACTGCTCGCTAACGAAGTGCGCCCCGCACTGGAGTCGCATGGCGCGTACGCGGCTGCGATGGCAGGCGTGGCGGGTGTGCGCGATTTACTGGCGAAAGTCGCAACGCGGCAAAATTCCGTTACGGCTGTTGATGCCCAGCCAGACAAAAACGCCGAGATCAAGTTGGTCGGCGTCGTGTTTGCGCAACTTGCGCCGCTCATTCTCGTGATCATCGCGCTTGGACGCCCGCGCTCGCGTCCGCTCGCCGCATTCGTAAGTGCATTGGCGTGCGTCATGGTCGCCGCGATCTATTGGCTTTTGCGTGGTGACGATGGCCTGTCATCGCTGGCCGCTTTCTTCTGGTTGGCGATTCCTTTGTGGCTATTGCTCGCATTCGCGGGGCGCACGCCAAAAGCGAGCCAATCGCGCACGGGGATGTTGCCCCCGATCAAGCAAAAGGATCGCGCGAGCATGTCTGCACGGCAGCGACGGCAGCGCGCGCTCGCGGAGAAAGCGTCGCGCCCGGTTGCGCGTGTCAAGGCGCGGGTACCGCCGGGGTTCGCCTATTGGCTTGCGTTGGCGGCGCTGGCGCTTTCTATCGTCGGGCGAAGCGAGCAACCCATCGCTGACATGGTGTTTGCGATTGCGGGGCTGTTTGGCTGCGTTTTCGCTTGCTTAATGGTGGCGTGGATGATCCGGCAGTTTGGCGGGGTCCGAAATGTATCGAGCCGTGACGGCGCTTCGCAAGGCAGCGACCATTGGGCGAGCAGCGATTCCGGCAGCTCGTGGAGCAGCGGCGATTCAAGCAGCAGCGATTCCGGAGGAGGCGACTCCGGCGGCGGGGGCGATTCAGGCGGCGGCGGCTCGTCGGAATAACGAACGTGGTGGGTACAGCTTTTATGCTGTAACGACCGCCCGTTGGTCGCTGTAGCCAATTTTTATGACAAGTCGATTTCTAATAAAAAACAACTGAAACCGCCATACAGCAGCCGCTAAAGCAATAAAATTGTTAACCACGCTTGCTTGACGGGGCTACCGTCGCGCCTACATCCACGCGCCGCGTGGACCGCACTGCGTTCTTGCTATGTGCGGAAAACTACGCCAACCAGCGCTTGCGACGGCGATAGCTCTTGACGTCGCGGAAGCTCTTGCGCTCGCCTGACGAGATGCCGAGATAGAACTCTTTAACGTCTTCGTTGCTCGCAAGGTCCGCCGCTTGGCCGTCCATCACGACGCGGCCGCTTTCCAAGATGTAGCCGTAGTCGGCGTACTTGAGGGCGACGTTGGTGTTCTGTTCGGCGAGTAGAAAGCTCACGCCTTCTTTTGAGTTCAGGTCTTTCACGATCTCAAAAATCTCGGCGACGATTTGTGGCGCGAGGCCCATGCTCGGTTCGTCGAGCAAAATCATCGAAGGCTTCGCCATCAGCGCTCGGCCGACGGCCACCATCTGTTGCTCACCGCCGGATGTGTAACCTGCTTGTGATGTGCGACGCGTTTTGAGCCGTGGGAAGTAGTGGTACACGCGCTCCAGCTCGTCCTTGAGTTCACTTCGCGAAAGCTTGCGCGTGTAAGCACCAGTGAGCAAATTCTCTTCAACGGTCAGGTGGCCGAAACAGTGGCGACCTTCCATCACCTGACACACGCCCATGCGCACCAGATCGTTGGTCGTCAGGGTGTCAGTGCGCTTGCCGTCGAATTCAATTGAGCCTTTTGTCACCTCGCCACGCTCAGTGCGCAGCAGGTTCGACACGGCTTTGAGCGTTGTGCTTTTGCCCGCACCGTTCGCGCCCAAGAGCGCCACGATCTTGCCCTTCGGTACGTCAAGCGACACGCCCTTGAGCACAAGGATCACATGGTCGTAAATGACTTCGATGTTGTTGACGCTTAGGTAAGCTGACATTTTATTTGGCAGGTGAGCGGTGAGTAGTGAACAGTGAGCAGTGATTTATGTGCACAGACGTGCGCATAAATCGCTAACCACTGCGGGTTAGCTTGGAGAGCAGTTGGGTGAGTAACGAGCAAACTACTGCTCACTACTCACCGTTCACTGCTCACCCAGTTGCGATTAGCCAGCTGCGCAGGCGGCCGTGATTTTCTTCTCGGCTGCGTACTTAGCGGACGACTCAGCAACCATCTTCTGAATCATCGCGCGGTCGCCGATCACCCAGTTTGGTGTGACCGCTTTCCAAGCTTTGCCGTCCCACACTTGTACTTTGGTCGCGCCGGAACCTTCATGGTCTTGGCAGCTTGTTTTGATCGTTGGGAACATGCCCAGCGCGCCAAGTGCCTTCTGGCGTGTTTCGTCAACGTTCAGGTTTTCAAGACCCCAACGCACTTGTTCGCCAGTCATCACTTTGCCTTTGCCGTACTTGGCTTGCGCATTGCGTATGGCCTCAACCCAAAGGATTGCAGCGGTTACACCACGCATGTGATACACGGAACCGATACGGTCTTTGTCAGCCAGATTGCCTTTTCCACCGCCGTAAACTTTCTTGCGGATGTCTTCGATCACAGGGTAGGTGCCCGGCGTGTTGAAGGTCATCGTGCTGTAGCCCTTGGCTGCATCGCCGGCTGGGATCGTGTCTTCTTCAGAGCCAGCCCACCAAACGCCGAGCATCTTCTCGCGTGGGAAACCAACGCGCGCTGCGGTCTTGATCGCAACGGCATTCATCACGCCCCAACCCCACAGAATCACGTAGTCAGGATTGGCTTGACGAATCTGCAACCACTGCGAGTTTTGCTCGTTACCTGGATGCGGAACAGGGATCTTTACGAGCGTGAAGCCCAATGACTTTTCGTAGGCTTCGAGCACAGGGAACGGCTCTTTACCGAACGCGGAGTCGTGGTAGAGATGAACGATCTTTTTGCCTTTGAGCTTGTCCATGCCACCAGCTTTGTCGCCGAGGTACTTGATCATGCCTGCGGCTTGTGACCAGTAGCTCGTGATAAGCGGATACACGTACGGAAATACTGCGCCGTTGGCAGCATCGGAGCGACCATAGCCAAGCGTGGTCATCGGAATTTTGTCGGTCGCAACACGATCAAGAATGCCGTATGCAATGCCGGTGCCAAGGGGCTCAACGAGTGATGCGCCGCCTTGGTTTTTCTTGAGGCGCTCGTAGCATTCAACGCCGCGTGACGCGTTGTATTCCGTCTCACACTCTTCCCATGAAAGCTTCACGCCATTGATGCCGCCCGAAGCGTTTACCAAGTTGAAGTAGTCGATCACGCCACCGAAGAAGCCGGAGCCGCCCGATGCATAAGCACCGACGCGATACGACAACACGGGAACGTATTGATCGGCCGCAGCTGCAATTTGCGAAAAAGCGCCGGTGAGAACGGTGGTGGCTGCCACTGCTGACGCAGCGAGCAACCGGTTAAGTCTAAATTTCATAAAGCCTCCTTTGGCGAATGAGAATGAATAACAGCGAATTGAACAGTGAAGTGAGTGAAGCAAAAAAACATCAGTGAGGGAATGGCCAGAGCCGCAACTTTTCCTTGCCGATTTGCCAGAGCCGCGCTAGGCCGTGCGGCTCAACAATCAAGAAGAAAATAATCAGCGCACCGAACACCATCAACTCCAGATTTGAGGTGACGGAGTTGGACAGGCCGGTGTAATGAACAACCACTGACAGAAAGATGGGAAGCAGCACGATAAACCCTGCACCCAAGAATGAACCTAGGATTGACCCTACGCCGCCAATGATCACCATAAACAAAATGCGGAACGACAGATCAAGGTTGTAGGCCTCAGGCTCGACTGTGCCGAGATAGCAATACGCATAGAGCGCACCGGCAACGCCGCAGTAAAACGAGCTGATTGCGAACGCGGTGAGCTTGGTGCGCATTAAGCGAAACCCGATCACCTCAGCCGCGACGTCCATGTCGCGCACGGCCATCCATGAGCGCCCCACGGTGGACCGAACCATGTTTTTCGCCATGAGCGCCATCAAGCAAACAATTGCCAACACCAGTAGGTATTTCTCTTGTGGCGTCTCAAATTTGTAGCCCAAGATTTCAATCTGCTGTGCCGTGATCACACCCGACGAACTGTTGTTGGTGAACCATGGCACTTTGGTGAGGCACCACACCACGAAAAACTGCGTCGCTAGCGTTGACGCGGCGAGATAGAAGCCGCGAATTCGCAAGCTCGGCAAACCAAACACAATACCCACCAAGGCCGCCGCGACGCCTCCCAATACGAACGCGAGCAGCACTGGCATGCCTGGCACACGCAGCATGAAGTTGTAGCTCGCGAATGCGCCCACCGCCATAAACGCCGCTGTGCCGAGCGAGAGTTGCCCGGCGTAGCCGGTGAGGATATTGAGGCCCAAGGTTGCGAGCGCCAAAATCAGGAACGGAATCAAGATTGCCGAGAACACATAAGGTGTCGCGAAGAACGGCACGGCGACAAACGCGACGGCCAGCATGGCGGCAACCGCGTAGCGATCCTGCGCAATTGGGAAGATCTGTGTATCAGTTAGGTAGGACGTTTTGTACTGTCCGGCTTCTCTGTAAATCATAGCGAGCAACCCGTGAGTGGTGAGCAGTAGGCGGTGAACAGCACGCTAGATCCTCCGAATGATTTTTTCGCCGAAGAGGCCTTCGGGACGAACTAGCAGGAACAACAGCGCGAGCACATACGGGAACCAGCCCTCAATGCCGCCGCCCACGAGTGGTCCGAGATACACCTCCGCAAGCTTTTCCGAGGCGCCAATGATCAGTCCGCCGACGATAGCGCCGGGCACCGATGTAAACCCGCCGAGAATCAACACGGGCAGCGCTTTGAGTGCAACAAAAGTAAGCGAGAACGACACGCCGTTACGTGCGCCCCACAAGAGGCCCGCCACGAGCGCTACGAACCCCGCCACGGCCCACACTACGCCCCACACGTGCTGCAGTGGGATGCCCACGGTCAGCGCCGCTTGGTGATCGTCCGCGACCGCGCGCAGTGCGCGACCAATCTTGGTTTTGTTGAACAGCAGCGCGAGTGCCGCCACCAACACCGCACAGATGCCGGCAGCGATCACGTCAAACTGCGAGACGAGCATTCCGGTTTTGTCCATCAAATACTCGATCGGCGTGTCGGCAATGCCAAGGTCAAGCTTGTGCACCGTCGAGCCCCACATCAGTTGCGCCAAGCCCTCAATGAAGAAGGTTAGGCCGATGGTCGCCATAAACAGCGTGATGTCGTGCTGGTTCACCAGTTTGCGCAGCACGACTTTTTCCGTGGCTAAGCCTACGCCCACCATGACGAACATCGTCAAGATAATCGCGACCCACAACGGCATACCCCATTGCTGCAAGCCCACTGTCGTCAGTGCCGCGAAAAATACCATTGCGCCCTGCGCGAAATTAAATACGCCGGAGGCTTTGTAGATCAGCACATATCCGAGCGCCACAAGCGCGTACATCACACCTGAGAGCAGGCCGCCAATCAATACTTCAAAGAAAAATTGCATGACTAATGTGCTCCCAAGTAGGCTTTGATCACTTCGGGATTGTTGCGAACTTCGTCCGGCGTGCCGTCGCCAATTTTCTTGCCGTAATCGAGCACCACAACACGATCCGAAATATCCATCACCACGCCCATGTCGTGCTCGATCAAGACGATGGTCGTGCCGAATTGTTCGTTGGTGTCAATGATGAAGCGACACATGTCTTGCTTCTCTTCCACGTTCATGCCGGCCATCGGTTCGTCGAGCAGCAGCATCGTGGGCTCAGCCGCCAACGCACGCGCGAGTTCCACGCGCTTCTTGATGCCATACGGCAGTCTCGAAACGGGCGTCTTGCGTACTGATTGGAGTTGCAGGAAGTCGATGATCTCTTCAACGACTTTACGGTTCTCGATTTCTTCGCGGCGCGCACGACCGATCCAAAACGCTTGCTCAATGAACGTTGATTTGATCTTGAGATTGCGGCCCGTCATGATGTTGTCGAGCACCGTCATGCCAGTGAACAACGCGATGTTTTGGAAGGTTCGCGCGATGCCGTGTTCGGCCGCTTCGTGCGTGTCCATGTCGTGGCGCTGTTTGCCGTGGAAAGTAATCGTGCCTTCCTGCGGACGATACACACCATTGATCACGTTAAGCATTGAGCTTTTGCCCGCGCCGTTTGGGCCGATGATTGCGCGAATCTCGTGTTCGCGCACGTCAAACGAAATGTCCGTCAACGCTTTCACGCCGCCGAAGCGCAGCGATATGTTGTCGACCTTAAGAATGACGTCGCCTACTTTGCGGGCGTTTGATGTGTCGCTCATGCTGCCACCTTGGAGACGGCCGGGAATTTTTTCGCATCGGAAATTTTCACGTCAGCGGAGATGCTGCCCGTGCGGCCGTCTTCAAATTTCACTTGAGTTTCGATGTGTTGCACGGTGCCACCGTTAAACAGTGCGTCGAGCAGCGGTGCGTACTTCTCGGCGATAAAGCCACGGCGCACTTTGCGCGTACGCGTGAGTTCGTCGTCGTCCGGATCGAGTTGCTTGTGCAGTACCAAGAAGCGTTCGATCTGTGAATGCGCGAGTTCGCCTTCGGTCGCGAGTTCCGCGTTGACTTGCTCGACGCAATCCTTTATGAGGCCATAGACCTCATCTTTGCCTGCGAGGTCAATGTAGCCCGAGTAAACAATGTTTCGTCGTTCGGCCCAGTTGCCGACAGCAGTGAGATCAATATTGATGAAGGCGACAACGTGATCTTTGTCGTGGCCAAAGCAGACCGCTTCGCCGATGTGCGAGAAAAACTTGAGCTTGTTTTCGATGTAGTTCGGCGCGAACATCGCGCCTGTTGACAAGTGGCCCACGTCTTTCGCGCGGTCGATAATTCGCAGATGGCCTTCGGTGTCAAACACGCCAGCGTCACCGGTGTGGAAGTAACCTTCGGCGTCGATTGATTCGGCTGTAGCGTCCGGCCGTTTGTAATATTCCTTGAGCACCATTGCGCCGCGCACTAGCACTTCGCCGTTGTCCGCGAGTTTCACCTCAACGCCTGGCGCGGCCGTGCCGACGCTATCAAACTTGATGTGGCCATCTGGCTGCAAGCAAACATAGGCGCAGGTTTCGGTGGAGCCGTAGAGCTGCTTCAGATTGATGCCGATCGAGCGGAAGAAGCGGAACAGATCGGGGCCGATGGCCGCGCCTGCGGTGT
Organism: Burkholderiales bacterium; assembly: GCA_017989135.1. Taxonomy (GTDB): domain Bacteria; phylum Pseudomonadota; class Gammaproteobacteria; order Burkholderiales; family Casimicrobiaceae; genus Casimicrobium. The sequence goes on along the minus strand of JAGNQL010000069.1, from coordinate 1,345 downwards.
ACGCGACGCGGATGCGACTAAGGCCTAGCGTGTTCTTCAGCGGGCCGTAGACAAGAATATTTCCGAGCCAATACCAAAAGCGCATCGACGTGCTCACGGGCTTGCCGTCGAGAATGTCCGCACCGCAATGCTTCGCAATTTTCATGAACCGGTCGTAGAGCGCGCGCTTGATGCTGCTCGCGTCTTCCATGCGGATCAAGACGTTGGTCAGCATGTTCTCGAAAATGCGAGGCGGCGCGAAGTAGTATGTCGGGCCGATCTCGCGTAGGTCCGTCATCACCGTTTCGCCGGACTCGGGGCAGTTCACGGTGAAGCCAGAAACGAGTGCCTGCGCGTAGCTAAACAAATGGTCACCCACCCACGCCATAGGCAAGTACGAGAGAACGTTGTCGGCGGACGTTAAATGGTCGAACTGCACGCCACCTCGTGCTGCCGTGATGAACGCTTCGTGGCTTTGGCAAACACCCTTTGGCTTGCCCGTTGTGCCCGAGGTGTAGAGCATGACGGAAACGTCTGCGGCCTTACCCGCGGCCACTTCGCGATCAAAGAGGCCGGGATTGGCTTTGTCGTAGGTTGCGCCTAATTCGCGCAATGCCTCTAGGCTCGTGAGGCCCGACGCATCATAGGTGCGAAGCCCGCGGGGGTCTTCGTAAATGATGTGCGCAATCTGTGGCAGTGTGTCGCGCGCTTCGAGGAGCTTGTCGACTTGCTCTTGGTCTTCGACGATCGCGAATTGGATGTTCGCGTTTTCGAGCACGAACGTCATCTCAGCCGCGACTGCGTCTTGATACATCGGTACCGCGACACCGCCCAAGCACTGCGCCGCTGCAAACGCCATGTAGAGACGCGGGCGGTTGTCACCGATGATCGCCAGATTGTCACCACGCTTGAAGCCCAGCGAATGCAGGCCCATAGCCATCGCGCGCACTTCAGCGGCAGTTTCCGACCACGTCCACGTTTGCCAAATGCCGAGGTATTTTTCGCGAAGCGCGGGCGCGCCGCCACGGATGGCTGCGTGCTCAAGCAGCAGGCGCGGGAATGTGTCGGCAGCGGCCGAAGCGGTCTTCTCTGACATGGCGGGGCGTTCCTCCTCGTAACCGTCGAGCTAGCAATTTAACAGTCGTGCAGTGCACAAACGTTGCTATTCGAAAAAACAAAACCGACCGTGGAGTCGGGATTGTTGAATTCTAAGTCTTATATAAGACTCGGGAAGTTAGGGTTTACGCTTACGTTTACGTTAACGGAACCAGCGGAGAGCGCTGGAGGACGACCACGCACCATCGCGCGCGGTACGACGCGGGCAGCGTGCCATGAATCGCGTTCAATGGCTTATTAGCGCTAACGA
>JAGNQL010000068.1 GCA_017989135.1 Burkholderiales bacterium | reverse complement strand
TGCGATCGGCAAGGTCATGCCGACGACACCGGCCTTCGACGCGCTGTACGCCGCTTGTCCGATCTGTCCGTCGAACGCTGCGACCGACGCCGTGTTCACGATCACGCCGCGCTCGCCCTCGGCCAAAGCGGGGAGCGCTTGCATCGCGGCCGCCGCTTGATTGATCAGGTTGTAGGTGCCGATCAAATTGATCGCCACGACTTTGCTGAACTGCGCGATGCCGCTCGGGCCTTCTTTGCCCACGACCTTCTGCGGCGAACCCACGCCCGCGCAATTGATGAGGCCGCGCAGCTCGCCCATCGCGGTGGCCGCAGCCACCACGGCCTTCGCGTCCGCTTCGTTGGTGACGTCGCACTTGACATACTGGCCGCCCAATTCGGCAGCCACCGCCGTGCCGTCCTGAATGTCAGCGAGCAACACTTTCGCGCCCTTAGCCGCGGCCGCACGCGCAGTCGCAGCGCCCAACCCCGACGCCCCGCCGGTAATGATGATGACCTTGCCAGATAAATCCATGTTTGCCTCTCGCTATTCAGTGATGAAGTTAACGTAAACGTTAGGTGTAATTATCGGCGAGATGAGGATTTGGCGTCGGACGCGGTGCGCGCTGGGTCGTGACCCAGCCTACTACTTCACCATGGCATGTACGCCTTAAGTTTTCGGCGGTTGACGTCGGCCAGAATTTGACCTGTTTGCGCGCGCGATTCCCGCTTCGCGCTTTCCTTGTTTGTAGGCCTCTCTACGGTCTTGCTCTTCCTGCCACTCTCGGTGGCGCATCGCAATTTTCTTCTTTCGTACCCATTTCAAAAAGACTATTTGCAATACGCCAATAATCACAATGGCCACCGCGCCGAGTGCAAGTATTTTGTAAATTGGTGTCAGATCGATTTGACTCACTCTATCGCCCGTCCATGATCGTAGGTTACGCTCGTGTCGCTACCTCACGGTGGGACACGGGCTTGTAGTTGCGCGCTAGCGCGCGCGCCGTACCGCTGTTTGCGGCGAAATTCGCACACGCATCGGCCAGATTGGAGTCTAGCAACACGTTCGTGCCCCGTTCGCCGAGTCGAAAACCTTGCGCGACGCTGCCATCTTAAGTGCGATGCGAGGCGCGAACGTAAACGCGCAACAATTGTTCGTTAACAGCTTTTACGCACAACGACCGCTAGGTGGTCGTTTCAGCCAATTTTTCTGAATTCTCAACTTATCACCAATTTTGGTTGCGACGACCACCGGCCGGTCGTTACAGGCATAGAGCTATTAAGCGAGTTGCTCCAGCGAAATCGCAAATCCCACCCCTTATTCATCGCCTGCGCTGGCACACTTTCTGGATTCCCGGCAGCGCCGAGATTGACGCCTATGTGCGTCGGAGAACTTGTCTGTTTGACCGCGGCGGCACGCCAGCGGCGCTGCGCAAGTAATCTCCGCGCCAAAACCCGCTAAAGTTCACCCATTCCCCTGAAACCTCGAAACCGTTGCGAGCTATGTCCAATCCTTTTCTCGTCGCCAAAGCCATCGACACCAACGCCGATGTGTTCTTGTTGCCCAAACTCGCCAATCGCCACGGCCTGATCACCGGCGCGACGGGCACAGGTAAGACCGTGAGTTTGCAGGTGCTTGCCGAAGGTTTTTCACGGCTTGGTGTGCCGGTGTTCATGGCGGACGTGAAGGGCGATTTGACGGGCCTTTCGCAGATCGGCGGCGGCAATCAGCGCGTGACGGATCGCGTGGCGATGTTGAAGCTCACGAGCTTCGCGAACGAGCAGTTTCCGGTGACGTGCTGGGATGTGTTCGGCGAGCAAGGACATCCGCTGCGCGCGACGGTGGCCGAGATGGGGCCGCTGCTGTTGTCGCGCATTTTGAACTTGAACGAGACGCAGAGCGGCGTGTTGACCGCCGTGTTCAAGATCGCCGACGACAAGGGTTTGCTGCTGCTCGACTTGAAAGATTTGCGTGCGCTGCTCGCGCATGCGGGCGAGAACGCGAAGGAATATCAGCTTAACTACGGCAACATTTCTGGTGCGAGCATCGGCGCGATTCAGCGCGGGATTTTGACGATCGAGTCGCAGGGCGGTGAGAAGTTTTTCGGCGAACCGGCGCTGAATCTTTCGGACTTGATGCAGACTGTCGACGGCAAAGGCGTCGTGAACATTTTGGCCGCCGACAAGCTGCTCGCGAACCCGCGCATTTACGCGACGTTTTTGTTGTGGCTGCTCTCGGAATTGTTCGAGACGCTGCCCGAAATCGGCGACCCTGATCAACCGAAGCTCGTGTTCTTTTTCGACGAAGCGCACTTGTTGTTTAACGAAGCGCCGCCGGAGCTGCGCTCGCGCATCGAGCAAGTGGTGCGCCTCGTGCGCTCGAAAGGCGTCGGCGTGTATTTCGTCACGCAGAATCCGCTCGACGTGCCCGACGTCGTGCTTGGTCAGCTTGGCAATCGCATTCAACACGCGCTCCGCGCCTACACGCCGCGCGATGCCGAGGCCGTAAAAACCGCGGCGTCCACCTTCCGACCCAATCCGAAAATCAACACCGAGCAAGCGATCACCGAGCTCGCGACTGGCGAAGCACTCGTCTCGTTCCTCGATGAAAAGGGTCGCCCCAATCCGGTCGAGCGTTGCTGGGTCATCCCGCCGTCGTCGCGCATCGGCCCGGTCACCGCGCCCGAGCGCAAAGCGCTCGTTCAAAGCTCGCTCGTCGCAGGCATTTACGACAAAACCGAAGACCGCGAAAGCGCCTATGAAAAGCTCACCGGGCGCGTAAGCGCGCGCATGGACACCGCCGACAAAGTGGCGACGCCTGCGAGCGGCGACGCTGCGCCCGCGCCAGCCAGTGCGCCCGACGAAGGCGGATTTTTCAGCAAAGTCGGCGGCATGATTGGCGACGTCTTAGAGAGCAAGCCGTCACCGCGTTCACGCCAAACCGTCGCGGAGGCCGCAATGAAATCCGCGGCCCGCGCCGTTGGCTCCGAAGTCGGCCGTCGCGTGATTCGCGGAGTGCTGGGGTCTATTTTTGGCGGGAGAAAGTAGTACGCGCTGTGTTTGGACTTTTCAAGGGTAAGAAGACCGAGGTCAAGGCACCGACCACCGATAACGAACAGCCAGTTATCGATGTTTCTGCACAGCTACAAGTCGTCGATGGCGTGCCGCATTTCGCCGACGAAGCCACGCGCTTCGTGGTCGAGTCTCTCCGGCACGAAGGCAACGACGCGGAAGTGGCGCTCGCGTTAACTGCGGGGGCACGCTGCTGGATGCGGGAGCTGAATAACCAAACATTTGGCGGTCGCTTAGAGTCTGGCGAATCGAAGCGTTTCATGTTGCTTGGCGACGTTACACCCGCGCAAGGCAAGGCGATGCTCGCGTTTGCGGAATCCACGCTCACCGCGTACGAGCGCGATCTCGACGGCATCATGTGGTTCGGACCGGCATCGAAGTTTCCGATCATTGCGCTCGCCAACGATGACGACTACTTTCGCTACGTTTCTTCTTACTATCCGGACGGCGAATTCGCCTTGTCGTCCGGAATGTTTTTGTCGCGCGGACTAGGTCACTTCGTCTTTCCGGCAACGACTGGATGGCACTTTGAGCCTGTTGTTGCGCACGAACTATTGCACGCCGTTGTCGCGCATTTGCCGCTTCCGGCGTGGCTCAACGAGGGCCTCGCGTCGAACGCAGAGTTTCGGTTCGGCGCGCGCTATCAAGACCCGCGCCACGCCAACTACCAACTCGTGCATCACAAGAGCTACTGGACGGCAGAGCGGCTGCAACGCTATTGGAGCGGCGACGCGTTTCATGACGCCAACGACGGGCAAGAGTTAGCCTATGATCTCGCGCGCCGTATGGTGCTCGGTCTGTCGAGTTCTCAATGGGAAACAATGCGCGAATTTATTCTGTGTGCCGATGCCGAAGACGCAGGCGAAGATGCGGCCCACAAGCAATTCGGATTCTCGCTCGCGATTGCGGCTGAGGCGGTCATCGGCTTGGCCAATGTCCCGCCCGATGCGTCGCGGTGGGATGCGGCGACGAATTAGCCAAAACGAACTCGCGCATAAACGCCAAGAGCGTTGGCTACCGAATCGCCGACTCGCCTACAGCCCGCAAAACACCACACCCTCATCCGTCCATCCCAAGCGCACCATGTCTTGATGCTGCGCGAGTGTCGTGCTGAAACGATGATTGCCGTCGTCTACGAACGTCGGTAGACCTTTGAACGCGCGGTAAATCGGCGACGTCCCTGCAGGGCAGGTTCCGGCCGCAGTTTTCGGGACGGCGTAGCCTTCGATGCTTTCGAGGAATGGTTTTGCGTCGAGCGGCTGATTGGTTGGGTTCAATCCCGCGAGAAGCGTTTGTTCAGCCGAGATCGAAGTGAAGAAGTGGCTGCCGCGCGATTCGCCTTTCGCCACTTTGGCAAAGAAGTGCCGCTCGAGTGGAACGGTATCGACGGTTGGCGCGGCAAACAATTTGATCGAGCGGCCGGTGCGCGTCCAGGCGGGAACGGTGTCAAGAACGGCCTTATCACCGCTGCGGCCGGTCAAAAAGTAGTAGTCGAGCCCCGCGTGGTAGTACTCGGTGAGTGTGACACCGGCCAAGACGCCACGCTGCAAAACATCGAGCGCGACTTGGTCGGTGTAGGCAACGCACGAAGTGGAGAGTGAATTGGCTACCACCACTGGCAACCGGCCTGGTTCAGAAATGTCGGTCCGGGCAAGCGTCAGGCGCAGGCGCTGCGAATCTACGTACTCGGGCGAATAAGTCGCACCGTTAATGATGACGCGACTCGACGGCGCGAAGCCCGTACCGACGATTTCCAAAGTCGCGCCCTCTTCACCAACGACGCGCGGACTGACGCTGGAAATACTCAGCGCTTCGTTGATCGTGTTGTACGTGGCGACGAATTCTGGAACAAGATCGCCCACGGCAGTGCTCACCACGTTCGCGGTCCCACTCACCGAGCCTGACCAGCCGACGAATGTTGCGTTAACAACGGGCGCGACGGTTGCCGAGAGCGTGGTGCCGCTACTTACCCAGGCTGCGGTGTTGCTCAGACCCACGGTGCCCGCGCAGGCGGGCCGGACCTGCTTGAACGGTTGAACTTCACGATGCGCACGAACGGTGATGACGCGCACGCCGGCGGTGGGCATTGCCACTGTGCCCGCCACTGTGTCATCGAGTCCGTCGACGCCGTCTACTACCATGCGCGTAGCGCCAGAGGTTTGTGGCGACGCGAATTCATACTTCCACACGCCAGCGCTGCCACGCGTAACTCGCGGTGCAACGGTCGTCACCAATGTTCCCGCAGGCGGCGTGTACTTCACCGTGATTGGGTCGGACGTCCCGACACCCGTCACGGCTACGGCAATCGCAGGCCCGGTCGTAAACGACGCGCCAATCGTCTGCGAAGCAAAGGCAGGCATCAACAGCGACAGACGCGGCACATAGCCTGCGCCCCCAGCGAAGGGAAATGCGCCAGCGCTCCAACTAAACGCGTTGTAATAACCGGCGTTGGGTGAAGCCACCAAGTCGAACGTCGAGAACTGCGGGAAAAGGCTGGTCGTTCCAGGCCAGGGCGTTGCGCCATTGGGTGTGACCGTAACGCTGCCACCCGTTGCAGTAAGCGCGGTCGTAAACACGTTCATGAGGCGCACAAAATTTGCCGTTAGGACGGTGGAGCGCGGCGCAGTTGTAGGCGAACCCAACGAGCCGTCGCCCGCGACCACTTGCCAAGTAAGTTGGCGTGACGGTTGTGTCTGCGGGTCGTGCGACCAGCGGCCGAACGCAAAACTATATCCATCCTTGCTTTGCAGCGCCTCGCTCGCCCAAATGCGATGCACACTCCCCAGCGGCCAAGAGAAAGTTTGTGGCGTCGTGACTTCAACGCCGTCCACGATCAGCTTGAGCCCCGTGGGGTTTGACGTCACCGTGGTGGTCACCGGCGTCGTTCCGTAGAGGCGATTCAATGCATCCACGTCGCCCAACGAGAACGTATTTACGTTGGCACGGATGTCGATGCCAGCGGGCTTGGTTTCCATCACTTTACGTCCGGCGTAATTCGAAAAATCGAGACGTCCGTAGTGCATGATCGACCCGTACTCGTAACCATTGAAGGTCTGCGTCCCCAACACTGGCAGACTGTTAAAGCGATTGGCAGGTGCCATGTTGGCAAGATTGACGTCGATGAAGGCGGGCGTACTCGGATCAGACTGGATGTGCCACAGGCCCATCGCGTGACCCATTTCGTGAACCAGCACCGCGACACTGCATTCCGGGTCGCCCTTAATGTCCTGCGAATTGCCTTGACGCCCTACGAAGCTGCTGCAACCACCTCCGCCAGCTGTCGTCATGTTGAACGACACATAGTCTTGCTCGCCCACACGCGGCACCCATTTGAGCGTTCCTCCGAGGACGCGGTTGACCTCCGCCACTGCGCCATCGATGTTGGTCTGGTTTCCAGCGGTAACGATGTACGGCACCTCAACGAGACCGCTCGCACCACGAGGCCACAGGCGTGCGTTTGAACTAATACTCAGCGCCTTGCTGGTTTCTTGCGTTTGCAATTGGCCTCGCAGCACGGAGTCGGTGAATGCACGCACCGCGTCTTTGTTGCCAATGATGATGTCACCTTCGATGACGGCATCGTTGCCGACTTCTACATAGTTCACCCAGCTGCCGCGCCAGAACGCTCGCAAGCCCTCGGTCGCAGCGAACGCCGTGGGAACACAGATCAACGCGCACTGCGCCACGACGGCGGCACGAACAAAAAATTTGCGAAGTTGCATAAAAAACTCCTGAACTGCGGGTATTGATGACAGCGATCGTTCTTACGGCAGCGCGCAGAACGCGACGCCCTCGTCGGTCCAACCGAGGCGATTCACCATATCTTGATGCTGAGTAAGACTCGTACTGAAGCGATGGTTCCCATCATCAACGTAGCGAGGTGTTCCCTTGAACGCTCGATAAATTGCAATGGTGTTGGCGGGACAAACACCCGGAGTAACGGTCGGAATTGCGTAGCCCTCGACACCTTCGAGCAGCGGCTTTGCGTCAATCGCCGCGTTGGTGGGATTGAGGCTCGTCAGCAACGCTTGCTCGGGCGCGATAACGGTGAAGAAGTGAGAGCCGCGTGAGGCGTTGCGCGCTACGTTTGCAAAGAAGTGCCGTTCGAGCGGAATGGTGCGCGCGTTGGGGCGTGCAAAAATTTTCACGTCGCTACCTGTGCGCGTCCAGCCGGGCGCAGTGTCGAGCAACGCCTTGTCCGAGTCCCGTCCCGTCAGGAAGTAATAGTCAAGTCCGGCGTGGTAATACTCAGTCAGCGAACGCCGAACTTTTTGCCCGACGGGAAGCACATCGAGCGCGACAGAATTGCTGTTGACGGGGCACGTCGATGAAAGTGCGTTGTAGACATACACCGGCAATCGCCCGACGAATGGCAACTGCGCACGCGTGAGATTGAGACGCAATGTGTTGGTGTCAACAAACGTCGGGGTGACCAGTACGCGGTTGATCGAAACCCGCGTGTCGGCTGTGAATCCCGCACCGGTCAAAGTCACAATCGTTCCAGCGACGTCGTCGCCGTAGTTGGGTGGCGTGATGCTGTCGAGACGCAATGGTGTTGCCGTGGTGTTGAACGTCGCGACGAACTCGGGCACTAATGCGCCGACCGTTGAACTCACCGAAGTCGCCGTTCCGGCGACCGTTCCGCTCCAGCCCGTGAACTGCGCGCTGGTCATATTGCTGACGGTTGCCGTCACCGAGCTACCCACGCGCAGGTAAGCGCTGCTGTCGCTTAGTGTCACCGTACCGGCGCAACCGGGCACCACTTGTTTGAACGGCTGCCACTCGCGATGCGCGCGAACGGTAACGGTGCGCGAACCATTGGTCGGCATGGCGATCGTCCCGGCTGCAGCATTGTCCAAGCCATCAATACCATCAACCACGTATCGCCCCGACGTTCCGAAGGTTTGCGGCGAAGTCACCGAGTACGTCCAGTTACCCGCCGTATTGGTTGAGACCAGCGGCGCGAGCGCGCGAGTCGTCGCCCCCGTGGGTGAAGTCACGTTGACGCGAATGCCGTCACTCATTCCGTCACCCGTCACGGCCACGCCAATGGTATTGCCCGAAACGAAACCTGCGCCGATGGTGTGTGCGGGGCTGGGGAAAAGCAGAAGCGTCGACGTCGGTGCGAATCCAGTGCCGCCGCTCACCGGCAGCGCGGCGCCCGTCGCAGTGGTGAAATTCGTAAAGCCCGCATTGGCGTCCGCTCGAATATCAAACAAGCTGTACTGCGGGTAGAAGGAGGTCGTGCCGGGCCACGCAGGGCTGCGCGGCGTCACGGTCACGCTGCCACCGGCTTGCGTCGCTGCCGAGGCGGTGACTTCGGTCAACCGTGAGAAGTTCGCGGTAAGCACCGTTGAAATTGGTGCCGATGTCGGCGCACCCAGCGTGCCGTCGCCCTCGGCCACCTGCCACGTCAATTGACGCGACGGCGTGGTGCTCGGATCCTGGCTCCATCTCGCGAAGCCAAACTGAAAACCATCGAGCGATTGCAGCCCTGGCGCGACCCATATCCTGTGCACGCTGCCCACTGGCCATGCGTAGGTAACCGGCGCGGTCACTTCCGCGCCGTCGACAATCAATTTCAGGCCGGCTGGGTGGGTGACGATCGTGGTTGCGACGGGCGCAAGACCCGTGAGGCGCGCGAGCGCGTCAACGTCAGCCGTGGAGTAAGTCGTCGGATACCCGATATCAATACCGGCGGGCTTGGTCTCCATCGTCACCAAATCGGTGTAGGCGTTAAAGCCAAAACGTCCGTAGTGCATGATCGACGCGTAGTCGTAGCCGTTGAGCGTGCGCGAGTAGAAAGTCTGGTCACTCTGCGAACGCCACGTTGGGCCGATTCGGTCGAGCCGCGTGTCGATGAACGGCTGTGTGTCAACGTCTTGTTGAACATGAAGCAAGCCCATCGCGTGGCCCATTTCGTGGAGCAACACGCTGCGATCACACGCTGGCTCGCCGACGATCGATTGTCGACCGCCGATGCGGCCCAACGCGCTGGCGCAGGAGCCGCTACCGGGCGACACAAGGTTGAACGCCACGTAGTCCACCTGATCGGTGCGCGGCACCCATTGAATGATGCCTTTCAACGCACGATTGGCTTCCGTGACGGCCGCTGTGACTGCATCAAGGTTACCTGCCTCGAACACGTACGGAACTTCGGCAACGCCCGATGCGAGCTTGGGCCACAGCCCTAAACTTGAATCAACGGTCAGCGCTTTAGCGCGCTCCAACATGCGATTGGCCAACGCGACTTGCATCGTCTGCGTCGCTTTGCGCACCGCGTCTTTTTGGCCGATGATGATGTCGCCTTGGGTAACCGCGTGGTCGCCTACTTCAACATAGTCGACCCATTGGCCGTGCCAATAGGCGCTCAACCGCTCATTTCCGACGCGCACTTCCGCTGCGGACACAAACGCGCATGCGGAAGCAAAAATGAGCGCGGCGACGGGTTTGAGAATATGAAGCAAGCTACGACGCATGATGTCCTTTCCATCTGAAAGGAAACGATACACGATGTTGTCATATTTCTTGCCGCCCATGCGACGAGGCACGACAGCACGCGACGAAGCGCTATCTCAACGCGTCGTCGCGCATCATTTTGCGAATTCTGACGCTGATGTCGCGTCTGTCTGCGCTTACGCCAGCGCCAACTCGGTATCCATCAGCGGCGCCAAGCCTGCACGCGCCGTGATCGCGCAGCTCTCGATTTCCGGCAACAGTTTGGCATAGTAAAAGCGCGCTGTTTGCAGTTTTGCAGCGTAGAAATTGTCGCCGCTGTTTTGTTTTTCGAGCGCGACTTTCGCCATCTTCGCAAACCAAAACGCGAACACCGTGTGCCCTTCAATGCGCATGTAATCAACGGCGGCGGCCCCGACGAGTTCAGGCGTTATCGTAGCGTCGCTGCCGATCTCAAAGGTGAGCGTCGACCACAATTCGGCGGCCTTGAGCAAGGGACCGATGAACTCTTGCATCGCTTCGTTACCTTCGCAGGTCTCAGCGAAATCTTCCAGCATCGCGCCGAATTTCTTGAGCGTTGCACCTTGGTTGCCAAGCACCTTGCGACCAAGGAGATCGAGCGACTGAACGGTGTTCGTTCCCTCATAGATCATGTTGATGCGCGAATCGCGCACGAACTGCTCCATGCCATGGTCGGCGATGAAACCGTGCCCACCGAGCACCTGCATGCAATGCGACGTGGCGATCCAGCCATTGTCGGTGATGAACGCTTTGACGATGGGTGTCAACAGCGCGACCATTTCAGCGCTCTCTTTGCGCACCGCTTCATCTGGGTGATGCAACTCTTTGTCGATCAACAACGTGCAATACAGCGACAGCGCGCGACCGCCTTCCGCGTAAGCTTTCGCCGTGAGCAGCATTTTGCGAACATCCGGGTGCACGAGGATCGAATCGGCGGGTTTATCGGGCGATTTCGGGCCAGCGAGCGAGCGCATCTGAATGCGTTCTTTCGCGTACGCCAACGCGCTTTGGAATGCCACTTCGGTAAGCCCGAGCGACTGATTGCCGACACCGATGCGCGCCGCGTTCATCATCACGAACATCGCATTCAAGCCTTTGTTCGGCTGTCCCACGAGCCAGCCGGTCGCACCGTCGAGCGCGATTTGGCAGGTGGAATTTGAGTGGATGCCCATCTTGTGCTCAAGGCCGGTGCAAAAGATCTTGTTGCGCGCGCCAACCGATTGATCAGCATTCGGAATGAATTTCGGCACGATGAACAACGAAATGCCTTTGCTGCCCACGGGCGCATCGGGCAAGCGGGCGAGCACCAAGTGCACGATGTTTTCCGACATGTTGTGTTCGCCGGAACTGATGAAAATCTTGTTGCCGGTGAGGGTGAAGCTGCCGTCAGCGTTCGGTACGGCTTTCGCGCGCAGCATGCCAAGGTCAGTGCCGCAATGTGGCTCGGTGAGACACATCGTGCCCGTCCATTCACCGCTGGTGATTTTTGGCAGGTAGAGCGCCTTTTGCTCTGGCGTGCCGTGCTCGTGCAGGCACTCGTACGCGCCGTGCGTGAGGCCTGGATACATGGTCCACGCTTGGTTGGCCGAGTTGAGCATTTCGTACATGCCCTGATTGATCAAGAGCGGCAAGCCTTGTCCGCCGTATTTCGGGTCGCACGAGAGCGCCGCCCAACCGCCGTCTACAAACTGCTTGTACGCTGCTTTGTAGCCCGCGGGCACGGTGACTTCGTGGGTCGATTGGTCGAGCTTGCAGCCCTCTCGATCGCCCGACTGATTCAGCGGAAACAACACGTCGGTGGCGAACTTACCTGCTTCTTCGAGCACGGCCATGATGGTGTCGGTGTCGGTATCGGCGTAGTCAGGAATCGCGGCGAGCTCAGTCGTGGCGTCGAGCACCTCTTCAATGACAAAGCGCAGGTCACGCAGCGGGGGGCTGTAGGTGGGCATAGCAGTCTCCTAGTCTCAATAATCTCTGGCAAATTCAGCCGTCGGCGCGCGGAGGAAGTCAGCGCGCCCACAATGCCGGAGATTCTGACGTACGGTCGATTCAATTTGTCGTTTGAAACTTGAATTTCGCGAAGTGTAGAGGCTTCACTCTACGCAATGCGCCGCGAATGCAACACGCCCTGCAAGCAGTGACAACAACCATCATTTCATCAACAGCTTTTTGCCTCCAGCGACATCAATGCGGTCACTTATGGCCGTTTTATTAAATAGTCGACTTTAATAAAAAAGCGGCTACAACCGCCACGTAGCAGCAGTTAGATCAATAAAGCTGTATTGCGTCCGCATCATCTTACGATAGTCACGGTGCTAGCGGCGACCTGCGTCAAAGGGACGGGCGATAACATCCTAGGCAACTTCAAAGCCGACCGCTGCACGACGTTTTCCGCTGCTTCGGGTAACCCCACACTTGCACATGTCCAGCTTCGCCATCGTAACCGCGGTTTCCGTGACCGCACTTATCGCCGCTGCGCTCGGGTGGGCATTGCTCGCACGTTGGCGAAAAAATCTACACGCGATGCTCTCGCGCGTCGCAGAGGCTGGTGAGAGCGGCGACGAGTTTGCTTTGCGCAAAGCGCTCGACGAATTGCCGTTTTCTCTGAGCCCAATCCGCACTCACCTTGTGCGTGCGTCAGGCATTCGCAATGCGCGGGAAACGCAGCTCGCCAAATCTGCCGACGATCTTCACCGCACACTTGGCGCCGCGCTAGACGCCGTCGTCACCATAGACGGCATGGGTCGCATCCGTTACTTCTCGCCGTCAGCAGAACACATTTTTGGCGTGAGCGCGAAGCGCGTGGTTGGAATGGAAATGGCGAAGATCATCGTGCCGCCGCGCTTTCGTGCAGCACATGAAGCAGGAATGGATCGCTTTTTGGCCACGGCAAAGTCGCAAATCATCGGTAAGCGCTTGCAACTGGTTGCGCAGCGCGCCGACGGCACTGAATTTCCGGTCGAGCTCTCCATCAATCAAAGCGGGCGCGATGATCAAGTGCGTTTCACGGCATTCCTGCGTGACATTTCCGAGCAGCGCCGAGCAGAAAGCGCGCTAGCCAACGCCAAACTTGAAGCAGAACGAGCTGAGGAGCGGCTGCGCACAGCAATCGAAGCGCTCGAAGATGGCTTCGTCATTTACGACGCGGAGGATCGCCTAGTTTTGTGCAACGAGCGCTATCGCGCCATCTACGCATTGACCGCTGACGTGCTGGTGCCGGGCACAACGTTTGAGACGATCATCTCCGAGGGCGTTCGCCGAGGACAATATGCCGAAGCGAAGGGGCGAGAAGCCGCTTGGATTGCAGAACGCCTCGCCGCGCACCGCGCGGCTAATACCGCCATTGAGCAGCACCTTGCCGACGGACGCTGGTTGCGCATCGCCGAGAGGCGGACTGTCGACGGTGGCACGGTGGGATTTCGTGTCGACATCACCGAGCTCAAGAAAGCCCAGCAAGCCGCTGAGGATGCTAGTCGGAGCAAGAGCGAGTTTCTAGCCAACATGAGCCATGAAATTCGCACGCCGCTCAACGGCATGATTGGCATGACGGAGTTGCTGCAAGAAACAGACTTAACTCATCAGCAACGCGAATTCGTGCAACTCGCCAATAGCTCAGCGCTCGCGCTACTTGACGTCGCCAACGATGTCCTTGATTTCTCCAAGATCGAAGCCGGTCGCTTCGAGTTTGAACGGGTTTCTTTCAATCTCGAAGCGACCCTCGACGACATGCTGCGCACGCTCGCGCATCGCGCCGAACGCAAAGCCCTGACGTTCACGGTCGCCTACGACGGCAACCAGGCGGCAAACCTCATAGGCGATCCGACCCGCTTGCGACAGATTGTGTTGAATCTCGCGTCCAATGCCATTAAGTTCACGCACGAAGGTTTCGTTGCCGTGAAATTCTCGATTTCTGAAGACACCGCCGTGAGCGAGGTGCGCTGGATGCGTGGAGAAGTCGCGGACACGGGAGTAGGCATACCGCCCGAAAGAGTTGGGAAAATCTTCGACGCATTCGTGCAGGCCGATGCGTCTGTGTCGCGCAAATACGGCGGCACTGGCCTAGGATTGGCAATCACCAGTCGGCTCGTCAAAACACTTGGCGGAGAGCTCGCCGTCGAGAGTAAGCCAGACGCCGGTACGAAATTTACCTTCAAAATTCCGTTCGGCGTGACGAGTGTTACGCCCTCGCCCGTGGTGCCGCCCACGTCCGACGAGATTGTGGTGAGGCTCGACGCCATGCGCATCCTCGTGGTGGAAGATAATGAAATCAATCAAGCGCTCATACTTCGCCTGTTGCAACGACGCGG
>JAGNQL010000256.1 GCA_017989135.1 Burkholderiales bacterium | reverse complement strand
GACGGCTGGCGCGACCTGCTCTCAGCGCTCGCCAGCAGCGACACGGTCGCGCGCGCGTCGCTGATCGGCGCGGATGGCGCCGCCCTTGCCCGCTTTGAGCGAAAAGTCAGCGCGGCTGCGACCGCGCAAAATGCTTCGCTGAGCACGCGTCTCTCCGAATTCGAAATTACCGCCAATGCGAAGGTTATGCATCACGGCGACCTGCTTGGCACTGCCCAAGTCGTCGTTCGTGAGCCGTATTTAGGCAACGCGGTGGCGTGGTTCGCCGCTTCAAGCTTAGGCGTCTTCGCCCTCATGATGTTTGGCTGGGTAGCCGTTTCGGGCGCAATCGGAGACTGGCTCTCGCGACCGCTGGCGCGCTTTGCTGAGGTGACGCGCGAGATACGAAACAGCGGAAATCTCACACTCCGCGTCCCGGAAACTCACGTCGCGGAAGTGAAGAGTCTGAGCGAGGACTTCAACGCCATGCTCGACGAAATCGAACGACTCACCGTCGATGAAGTGAGAGACCTCAGCGAAAACTTTAACGCCACCATCGACGAAATCGAACGCCGCTCATCGCTGATTCAAGAGCGCAACGCGCAGCTTTCGACGCTCGCCTTCTACGATCCGCTCACAGGCGCCGCCAATCGCGTTTTGCTGATGGATCGCATGACGCAACTCATCGACGCGTTTCAACGTGATCGCAATCCGTTCGCCGTGGTCGCGCTTGATCTGGATAATTTCAAACCGCTGAACGACCAGTTGGGCCACGCGGTGGGAGACAAATATTTGCGAGAGATCGCGCGGCGCTGCAAATCCGTTTTGCGACCTACGGACACCTTCGCGCGCATGGGCGGCGACGAATTTCTCGCGCTACTTCCGGGCGTTGGCGCGCGAAACGACGCGCTCTCCGTGGCCCGCAAACTTGCCACGGCGGTGCGCGAGAGCAACGAGGTGCATTCGCTAGAAACAAAATGCACTGCGAGCATTGGTGTGGTGTTTTACCCGCTCGACGGCCAAAACGTCGAACAGATGCTCGCACGCGCCGACGCCGCCATGTACGCCGCAAAAGCCAGCGGGCGCAACCGCATCAAAATGCGCAGCCGCCACTTGATGACCGAAGGACCTATCACCCAAGGAGAATCGCCGTGATCCAACCAAATCCGTCATCATTCTTGGGCCGTGCGCGGCGCTCCGTAGCTCGAATTGCGACGTGGCCGAAGATTGCGATGTGGGTCGCCACACCATTGATACTGTTGATGCTCGGATGCGCCAGCGCGCCTGCGCCAACAGCCGCGACCGCAACGACTGCGCCGACGCGCGCTGCGCGCATCACCACGGCGCTCAACACGCTCGGCTTTGAAAAGCAAAGCGATGGTTGGTACTTAACGCTGCCTGCGCCGCTAGTCTTTGCCTTCGACAGCGACACAGTCAGTGAAACCGGCCGCAGCGACGTTCTCCGCGTCGCGCGCGAACTGCGCGCGCTCGACGTTGAGCGCGTATTCGTATACGGGCACACGGACAACATCGGTGCTGCGCAATACAACCAAACGCTCTCACAACGCCGTGCCGACGCGATCGTTCGCGTGCTCGTCGAGGGCGAGTTCCCCGCCCAGCGTATCACCGCAAAAGGGCTAGGCGCATCCGTTTCGCTCGCGCCAAACACGACCGAAGACGGTCGTGCAAAAAACCGACGCGTGGTCATCGTCGTGCAGATCGATTGACACGCATGTTTCGCGCCATCACTGCCACCTTCACACCTGAGCCCACGTGATGCACGCGTTCACGCATCGGGTGAAACAGCTGCGTGATCGGCTGTTGGTGTGCGCAGTTGTTGCACTTGTGTCCGCTTGCGCCGCTGCGCCTAAACCTGTCGCCCCCCCAATCAGCACCCAGGTCCTCGCGCCAGCCGTAGCGCCAAAACAGGCTCGACTCGACCGCTTGCTTGCCGCACTCGGTGAACTCGGATTTGAACAACATGACGAGTCGCTGCGCTTGACGCTTCCACAGCCGATTGTGTTCCCGTTCGACGGCGATCAAGTCGCCGACGCCGCTCGGCTGAGCATCGGTCGCGTAGGTCGAGAACTCAGCGCCCTTGAGATCGGTCGCGTGTTTGTCTATGGACACACCGACAACGTTGGGCCGCCGCTTTACAACAAAGCGCTCTCACTGCGGCGTGCGGAAGCAGTGGCGCAAATTCTCATCGACAACGGCGTTGCCAAAGAACGCATCGAGCGAAGCGGCCTCGGTGCAGCCATTGCCGTAGCCAGCAACGCTACAACCGCTGGTCGCGCGAAAAATCGCCGGGTGGTGATTGTGGTGCAGGTTGATTGAGAGGACTTTGCCCCGAGCGCGTCATTAGGAAAATCGCGCCTGACATCGCGGCGGGTCGGTGGAAACTACGCGCGATCTCCGGTTAGCCCCGCGGACATCTTGCGAAGTCTTTCAGACCAAAGCTGCATGCCCGACGAAATCGCAGGGAGGCTGGCGTTGCGCCATTGATCTCGAAAGATGCGCGACACGCTCCAAGCGAAGGCGGGAAGGATCGCGCCGTTAACTAGGGCAAACGTTACATGCCCCAAGCGCCCGTCGGCCAACGCGGCAACATTAGTTTCAATTAGCCATTTGCAGCCGAACGCAATCGTCGCGAGTACGAGCATGGTTGCAAACGGAAGCGCCGTGAGTCCGTTAACGCTCGCTAACACGCGTGGAGACGCAGCGGTGAGGAGGCAAATACTCCTCGCGAGTCCGAGTATGCCCACGATATGCGCGAGCGGCACCACGAGCCACTGCGTAAATATCGAACGGTGTGCGAACGCCGCACCATGTAAAAAACTCGGCCAACCAAGTGCGCCGCAGACTGCTCGAAGCGCGAGTCCCAGCAACGCGGCCCAGAGCACCTTGGTGTAAGCCTCCCGCCACCAAACCTTCAAGAGAATCTCGCCAAACTGCGTGCGTCGACGTCCAACAGGCAGCAACGCAAGCCGCATCAGTGGCAACGCCGTCGGACGAGCAAGCACCATTGAGGTTAGGTGAGCAAAGTACCAAACAACGTAGTTCAAAGCCCCCGTGCCCGGACCTTCGTCTACGGCGCTGTTGGGAAGGACCACGAAGTAAAGCGCAGCAAGACATACCGACATGACCGCAGCGCTCGCGCCAGAGGGCAGCACGAGCAACGCGGCGAGTAGTGCATCGACACCCGCCTCCCCGCGCGAACGGGCCGCTTTCCGTTGTCGCCACAACGTGAACCAGGGCGTGCTTAGTTTCTTAGTCGCAGTCTTCGTCGAGGGACGAAGATAGATTTCGACGCGACTCGATAGCCACTTTCGCCAGACGTATTCGATCGCGAAAATGACGACGCACGCCGCGAAAGGCAGCCACCACGTGGATCGTGTGCTCGTCATTGAGCTGGCCCAATACACCGGCAAGTAACCCGTCACAAACGTCGCACCGCGGCGTCGAAAGCAGAGTAGCAGCAACGCGGCAACTGTGCCGAGCATTAACGCTTCAGCGACATACGCGTGTGCTGGGACATCCGCGAATGAAAAAGTTCGCGTCAGATCAGGCGGGTCGCCCCACAGCAACCTTCCGGGAAGGCGATGCAGCCGATCAGTCGTCGCTGCGTATGCGCGCAACATAACGGCGGGTATCGCGACCATCGCGCCGACAACCCCGGTCGCGGTACACCGTCGCAGCGTCCCGCGCGCGGAGTCGGGCGCTAATTTCCA
>JAGNQL010000257.1 GCA_017989135.1 Burkholderiales bacterium | reverse complement strand
CCCGGCTATTTGCTCGAACAGAAGGCGACGAAGCCCGATTTCGTGATTGGCGCAAGCTTTAGCTACGCCATCGTCACCGCGCACAACGGTTGCTTGCAATTTGAAGTCACCGTGCACGGAACGGCCACGCACGGCTCGATGCCCGAGACCGGCCATGACGCGCTACATGCGGCCAACGCAATTCTCAACGCGATTTACGGCAAGCTGCCAGACCTCGGCAAGATCAAATCTAAGGTCGCGGGCATCAATACGCCGACGATGTTGGTCGGCCAAATTAGCGGCGGCACCAACACCAACGTCGTGCCCGGCAAGGTGGTGTTGAAGATGGATCGACGCATGATTCCCGAAGAGAATCCAGCAGAAGTGGAGGCGCAAGTTCGCGCGATGATCGAAGGCGCAGTCGCCGGCCGCAGCGGCATTCGCGTGGAGATCAAGCGCCTGCTGTTAGCCAACGCGCTCAAACCGTTGCCCGGCCAAGAAAAGCTCGTGGGCGCGCTGCAAAAACACGGCGAACGCGTGTTCGGCGAGACGATCCCCGCGCTCGGCGTGCCGCTCTACACCGATGCGCGCTTGTATGGCGAAGCTGGCATTCCGGTCGTGCTGTACGGTGCCGGGCCACGCACAGTGCCCGAATCAAACGCAAAGCGTGCTGACGAAAATCTATTGCTCGAAGACCTACGAAAAGCCACACAAGTGGTGGCGTGTGCTGTGGCGGAGTTGCTTTCGGCGTAGGGTGCCGGTTCACCGCACCCAAATTGATACCAACCAACGTGGATTGGGCATTTGACGCTGCCCCTAAACCACTGTTGGCCTCCGGCCTACGATGGGGCTGAGTCCGAGGTTGTGGACGGTCTTGATCGCTTCGCGATAGTATTTTGCGGTTGCTCTATCTCAGCACGCGGCTAATTGCTACACCACTGCCCTTCGCACGGGATACCGTCCCCATCGCCATCCATTTTCGTCCCTGGGCAATTGCGCAAAAAGTACTTGGCTTCGTCACATGAACGCATTTGCGAGCAATGCGTTCGTCCATCACAGGTGAAACTGGCGGACTGCGGGATATTGGGCAATGTTGTCGCTTTCGCCTTCTCTTCAGGCGGGTGACCATGCCAACTGGGTGGTTGAATTACGCGCTCCTCCACTGCGGTGGGAAGCTCGGTTGCGACTTTATTTCGCGATTGGATGCGCTGATAGCCAAACCAAGCGACTGCCAACGCCGTCACAATTAGAAGCATTCGAAACATGTGCGAAATCGTATGTGGTGACACGACAATTTTGCAGCATCTAGTAGATGTCGTGTAGCTTCCAACAACTGCCGAACTTCTGCAGCCATAGGGTACGTCCATCACTACTTATCTCAACTGTCGGTCGCAGCTACGTCACCTGAATGCCTGCATCCGGGTCCCGTGTATTCGACCCGGAGCAGAGTAATGCGTGGTCGACGCTCCCCAATGAGTCCTCCGCGCGCGTCACCGCGCCATCGGGCGATTTGTGCGGGTCCCGCGTTGCCGAAGCTTGCGCTCGTAGCGATACGAAACAGGTTGGCGTGTATCAATTTGTGGTGGGTTGAAACCCACCACCCTACAGATTTACAAACCCGGCGACGAAGGGCGCGCCTCTGGCTCTACATCGAACGATAAAAAATGTAGTCGGCTTGATACTTCACTTGTGCTTCTTTGTAGTTGTCGGCTTGCGTGCAAGGTAGCGCTGGCGCGACGCCACCGACGGTGGCGACGCGTTGGATGTAGGTGATGCCGCTCATTGCGCCGCTGCCTTTGATTTGGTCGACCTTTACCAATTGCAGCGGGATGTTGCCTGCGCCGCCGGGCGCAATGGCGAGCTGGGTGCCGCGCGCGGTTGAACCGTCGTTGTGTGTCCAGACAGCCGGTGGGCCTGCGTATTTGCCTACTTGCTTGCCGCTGCGGTCGTTCAACGCGGCGACCGGACCGATGAGCGTCCACGCGAACTGTCCGGCAGCATCAATTTTTTCGCGGCATTCGTAGGTGAGTTGACCGACGCCGACGAGCTCCGCGACAACGCCGTTGCCCGCTGGAACTTTCACCGCGGCAGGTAGCGTCGACTGATCGTATTTTGCGGTCATGGGCATCATGGGGCTGCTGGTGCAGGCAGCGAGCAGCGAAACCAACGCTGAGGTGGCGAGCGTAGCGACGAGTGGGGTGCGTGTCATGAGTGTGCTCCTGGAAGATTTGAACGTGGCGAATCGAGCCGAATAGCGAGCGCGATACGAGCGCTGAACTTCTATACGCAGAAGGCGTGATTTTGGTTTTGGCGGCGCGCACGTCTTGCAGCGCTCGTTGACTGAACCGAGCCAATGTTCTAAGTTGTAACGTTTTCAGCCCGACGGCAACGCGGCGTTGCGCGAGCCTGACGTCAAACCGATGCGCGCGATTGGAGCGACGCCGTTGGCGTGCGCGCCGCCGCGTCTTTAGACAAAACGCGCGGGTCGACGTTTCGAAAGTGAGCACACGCTTGCTGCTCAACGTCAACGCCGTAAAACGCGTTGGCCTCGCTCAGCGAAAAAGTCCGAACGTGGAATCAGCTTTTGCGGCCCAGCGACTGCCAGGTGGCCGCTACAGGCCGAATTTATAGTGTGTCGACTTAAACGTAGAAAAGGCTACAAACGCCACCGGGCGGTCGCTCGCGCTATAAAGCTGTTACTTCGACGCTAGCGATTTCGCGGTTGGCCCGTCCCACAGAGCGTCCCAGCCTGATTGGCCCAAATTTTCCAGCGTCGCGATGTTGTTGCTCGCGATTTCTAGCTCGTCGGGAAACGCCGCCACTGCGCGCTCCACGCTGTCTTCGCGCAGCAAATGCAAAATCGGAAACGGCGCGCGGTTGGTGTAATTGGTGATGTCGTCGAGCTCGGTGCCTTCGAACTGAAACTGCGGATGAAAGCTCGCGACTTGCAAGATTCCGTCGAGTTCGAGCTCTTCGAGCATGCCGTCGGCCACGTCCAGAAAATCATTGTGGTCTAGGAAATCGGTGAGCGCCCGCGGATGAATCAGCAACGTGGTATCGATTTTCTCGGCGCTTGCTTCGGCCAAGACCTCCATCTCGCGCTGTAGATCGTTGGCTAGCGCTTCCGGCGTCGTCGCGTCGCTCACGACATAGCGAATCTGCCCCTTGGCATAGACGGCCTTCGCAAACGGACACAGGTTGAGCCCGATGACGGCACGCTCAATCCATTGCTGCGTGGCGGCGGTCACGACGTCGTGCGATGCGGCGGGGGCTGTTGTTTCGGTCATTCAGTTTGCAATCGAGAAGTGGGCTAAGTGACAGCGATGTTAGCGGCGGCGCGTGCAAGTGGAAACTGCCCGGCGTCATTGCCATTCATCAATTCTCGGCGTACCATATGTGATCGTCATAAGATTGTTCTTAGCTTATGTGCCGAATGGCAACCTTTGGCCCGAAAACGCGTCTGTAACCTTAATCCGACCTTAACGCCCGCTCCGTCCATGCTCACAAAACTACTCCCCGCTCTCTTGTTGGCCTTCGCGTCAGCGGCCGCATTCGCCCAAAACGGCATGCTCTTCGCGGTCAATGAAGGCGTGACATACCGCACCGGCGGTGATGCCGCGAAACAGAACTACAAAAGCATTGGCGACGATATCGGCAAGCTTCTGCGCAGCAAAGTTCGCGTTGAAGTGATCGGCGAATACGCGACGCTCGAAAAGGACTTAGCCGCAGGC
>JAGNQL010000255.1 GCA_017989135.1 Burkholderiales bacterium | reverse complement strand
AACCTGAACGAAGTCGCTTTCGATGGTGTATCGAGTCCACAGATTCCAATCTTCGAGCTGATCCATGTCTACAGCGAAGCCGCCGTATTTTTCAAAAAGTGAGCGATGGAAAAGCACTGCCTGAATGGGCATGAAGTTGTGATGCCATAGCGCAACCCTTGAAAATGGTTCATCGGGAAACCGGTCCCAACTCAACTCCTGATAGCTAGCCGAACTCGAATCCAACACTCGCGTCATCGTGCGCCAAGCTAGGGCGTACGCACCTTTTAGCTTTTGTTCGCGAACTGTTTGAAGCAAGACCTCCACGTGATCAGCGAACAGCACATCGTCGTCGTCGAGAAAACAGAACCATTCACCTCTGGCTTCGGCAAGCGCTCGGTTGCCAGCAACGGAGCGCCCTTCGGACGGCGACAGTCGAAAGTAGCGAACATCGAGTCGGCCTTCAAATTCGCGACAGATGTCCGCCCCCTCGTCGCTACCGTCCTCCACTACGACCGCTTCGATCGGTCGGTGCGTTTGATTCGCCACTGTCGTGAGCGCCTGTCGAAGAAAGGCACCTCTCTTGTGAGTTCGAATCAGAATCGACACCAGCGGCAGCTCGGTCGGTGCGTCGGCGCGTGCCCAGAATGGATGAAACGCACCATCGCGGCGAATTTCGTAACCCCATCCAGCAAAGCGAGGCTCAAAGCCTTCAGCGCTTTTGTGCGAACGCCAAAAATAACGATAATTTTTGGCGAATTTCATCATAGCTCTCGCGATGCCTGCCCGTCGTCCACGGAAACTTTCGGGCAGCATCATTTCGCCAATCGCCATCGAGAGCCCAGAAAGTATTTGGCGGTGTCCCGCGTAACGCGCACGGAGGCACAAATTTACATAGATGCCTTCGAGCGCCTGTAGTGGCTTGACCTCGTCGGGCTTGCTGTACGTGTGATGGACAACAGCTGCGCGAGCCAGGTAGCGAAGTCGGTATCCAGCGCAACGGAGTCGCCATGACAGATCAACGTCCTCACCATACATAAATATCCGCGAGTCGAACCCCTCGACCTCGCGCATAGATGACGTCCGCAACAAAACCGCTGCGCCACTCACCCATTCCGTATCGAGTGTCACAGGGTCGTACACCTTCGGGTGTTCGTAGGGAATTTGCCGCATCTCCCAAGCGGCGACGTTCGGCGCGTCATTTTTGGCCACATTGAAGAGCTCTCGCAGCGCGCCAGGTTCTGGAATCGCGTCTTGGTTTAGCGCCAAAACAAACGGTGCGGCGCTGTCGCCGACCAACTTGTTGATTGCGCCGCCGAATCCGATATTCCCTTCGCCGCCTCGCACGAACGTGTCTATGCCGGCAGCTCGCAAGCGGACGTAAACGTCCGACACCAGGCCCGAGGTGGGCGTGTCGCCGTCGTTATGACAAACACGCACCGAGAGCGGCACGTCATCTTTCTGCTTGGCATCAATCAGCGCTTCTGCAAGAGCGCTCAACTGCGTCACATCTGGGTGATACGCAACGATCAGTACGTCAATCACGGGAGTCCTTTTGTACTTTTCCTTTATCTGCGCGTCGGAGCAATAGACTGCGCACTGGCCTAGGCAAAAATGCAAGCGCTCGTTCGTAGCGATGTGCGACCGCCAGCGTTTCTCGAACGTCCGCCTCTAACTTTGCAGCGTTACGCGAATGCGCCTCGTGTTCAACGAGTCTCTCGTTCTCTAGCCGCCGACATTCCGCTTGCAAAGCCTCAGCGGTGGCTGCCTGCAGCCGACGTTCAGCCTCGAAATCTGCCAACAGTTTCGCGATCGATGCATCGCGTTCATCGCGCTGGCGCTGAGCAAACGCCAAATCCCCAGAGAGTCGCTGCAACTCAGCGCGAAAAAAAACACCATTGAGATGTTTGGCGGCGACCGCAGCAACGTCTTTAAGCACTGGGCCACTCCCTTGTTCGGGAGACACGCGTTCGTACACCGCGTTCAATTCCGACACCATGTCGTCAATTCCATTGATTTTCTCCGTAGCGTCGCGAACTTTTTGCGAAATCAGCGCCGTTTGATTGAGGTATCGGTCAAGCAAACGGGCAACATCCATAGGCGTGGAATCCACCGCGTAGATCCAACCTGCCTCGGTCTCACGTACACGCTCACTCAGCGCCCCCGCGTCAGGCACAAGGACCGGTCGGCCCGCGCACCAGACGTCGCTCAGTGTGTACGAATAACTCTCGGGTTGGCGATTTGGAAACAGAACGAGCTCAACGCCATATTTGTCCAAGATGCCGCACAATTGCGACGGCTCAAACGCGCCATGTATCCAAAGCGAATTGGGGTTTAGCCAACCCTGCGAAAGTTGTCCATCAACGTATCCGACGACGACGATCGGCTGATCGGATGAACGACGTGCCACAACTTCGTGGAGAAACTGCAATCCCTTATGCGGCCCAAGCGCACCAACGACCGCGACTCGACAACGAGGAATGGCTGACGACGACTTCGTTGCGGCGGCAGCTGAATCGACGGACGCGAGTCCGGCTTCGCACGTCACTCCATTTGGAATAACTATGCAGGTACCGAGCCTGTCGAGCGTCTTATCGGCGAGGTCAGCGATGAACGAACTCGGCGCAATTCTTACGCGCGCCATTTTCGCAAACGCTGCACGCTCGGCCAATTCCGTCTGCGGGACTGATGCGACCGGTTGCGCAAATTCAATATCGTGCAATGTCACGACATAATCAACCTTCGTGTTCACGCAAATCGCTTTCACGACGGCGCGTACGCCCGGCACGGCCGAGTGCGCGTGCACTAGCGAGGGTTGGCCAAGTACGTTCGCGATCTCGTCATACGAATCGGCGCCGCGATGAACACCTTGCAGCGTGTCAATCGGAAAAAAAGCGTTCTCGCGTGGGTGCTCCAAGACGACTTGGAGTTCGCCTACATGCAGTATCCAATCGTTGTTGCGACGCGAACAAATATCGCGGACGTACCGGTCTACTCCGCCCCCATTGGCGGGAACCACGTGAACGACGAAGGATTCGGTGACCAACACCGAATCGCCATTCGTCACGCCCGCACTCCGGCGCTACCAGCGACGGTCACACCGATGACGGCGTTTGCGCTAACGACGACCCGGGAAAGACTGAATCGCGGCCGTGGCAGACGTGACTCGCAACAGCAAGTGGGTAGGGTACGGGTATTCACGCTCCAATTCTAAAGGCGTCAACATGCTGGGCGGCCTCCCCACGAAACAACGCGCCCCAATGAACGGTCGGTAGACAGGCGGGCGGTTGGCTCCGGCGGTGGGCATTCGCCCCTAACAAAGTTTCGCTGTTACCCAAGCAATTGCAAGCTCCACCTGCTCATAGCCCAAGAACACAAGCAGAAGCGCAGTCATCACGCACACCCACACTAACGCACGCTTGCCACGCGACATGCGTTTCGCAGTCTCTGGATGCGCGTCACCGGAATCGCCACTTGACGGTACATTTGCCATACTGTCATTTTACGATTGCAACGCCCGCGACATCGTGAGCGCAATCGTGCAAGGAACTGTTCATGCCGTCGACAACGCCGCAAGCCGATCATTACGCCCGCGAATACCACAATTGGCGTTGGCAGGTGCCCGAGTTTTTTAACGTGTCGACGGCGTGCGTGCATCGATGGGCCGCCCATGCCGAGCGCAGCGCGAGCACCGCGATCACGTGGGAAGATGAATCAGGGTCGAGCGCGCGCATCACGTATGGCGAGCTTTCCGCG
>JAGNQL010000254.1 GCA_017989135.1 Burkholderiales bacterium | reverse complement strand
AGAAAGCCGGCATCGACGCCAAGGTGGTACTCGAAGTGATCAGCAAAGGCGCAGCGCAAAGCTGGCAAATGGAAAACCGTGGCAACACGATGGTCGACGGCAAATTCGACTTCGGCTTCGCCGTCGACTGGATGCGCAAAGACTTAGGCATTTGCCTAGACGAAGCCAAACGCAACGGCGCACGACTGCCAGTCACTGCGTTGGTTGATCAGTTCTACGCTGACGTGCAACAAATGGGCGGTGGGCGGTTGGATACTTCCAGTTTGATAAAGCGGTTAGGGTAACTGCACGGCTGAGGTTGACTACAAAGCACCGCGCCCAGTGAAGCGCGAAAACGAGGCCGACGCCAGCGTAACCACGCTGCGCGGCCTCGGCCCAAAATCACGCGACATGCTCGGCCGCGTTGGCATCACCCGCGCAGCCGAGCTAGAGGCGAGCGACCCGTTCACGTTGTATGCGCGCATCAAAACCGTTGACGCCAAGGCCAGTCTGAACCTGCTCTACGCGCTAATCGGCGCAATTGTGAATCGCGATTGGCGCGAGGTTGCGCGCGAAGACAAGACGCGGATTTTGATGCGATTGGACGATCTTGGGCTTGCGCCCAAGTAGGCACTTAACTCGTGCGCGCTTGGCGGTCTGTGAGAGCAAATTCTTCGAACTGGGCGCGCTTGGCAACGGGCCGCCGTACGAGGTCACCATTAAACCAAAGCGAAGTCACGATTTCCATTTGATGATTCGCAGTCTTGTGGGCACCGCCAATTACTTCTGCCCACAGGTCCGCGTGATTGTTCGCAAGCAGCGGAGCGTCCTGAAGAATTTCCACCGCGCGGAGCGCGTAGTTCTTGTTCTTTTTTGATCGCGTGTAGTCTCCGGCAGGCACGCCGCTGATGGCACCGCTGGAACACAAGCCTAGAAAAGCGCTACGAGGGCAGTCTTTAGCTTGCGCCGAAGTGCTGTGCGAATACTGCTCAGAAACGGCGGCCTTCCAAGCGTCCTGCGGCATATCAAACGCTCCACGCCTTAGAAGTTCTACCGCTCGCAGCGCCGCTTTTCCGTAAGCAGACATATTGAGTTCCTTTCGCATTTGGGTATGCACACGAACATAGCGCTCTTTGCCCACAGAGTATCAGTGCGCGCCGGTGCTCTCGGCCGCTAGCGGCCGAATCAAATTCTCCGCCGGAATGCCCAAGCCTTGATGCAGTTTCCAAATCATCGGAAGCGTGAGCGGACGCTTGCGATTGAGCACTTCGTAGACGCGATTTAGGCGGCCGATCATGGGTTGCAAATCTTTTGCGGTGAGGCCCGATTGTTCCATGCGGAATTTGATCGCTTCGACGGGGTCGGGCAGGTCGATGGGGAAATGCTTGGATTCGTAGGATTCAACGAGGGTGAGCAAGACTTCGAAGCGGTCGCCGTCGGGCGTGCCGGGCTCGGGTTCGTTGTCGAAGTAGGCGCTGAGTTCGGCGAGCGCGGCGCGGTGGTCTGCGTCGCTGCGGATGGGGCGCAGCGGCGCGCGAGTGGGGGCGGAGGCGGTGTTGGTCATGATTGCTCCTGTTCTACGGTTTCGGCATCCACGGCGTCATACGCTTTGTGGGTACCAAAAAATTTGATGTACACCGCGCCAAACCGATAGGCGATGGCAGCGATGAGACGGTAGTCGTTGCCTTTGATATTGAAGACCACGCGGCGATTTTTGAGGACGCTGGCGCTGCCGAACTGCGCTTTGATGTCCGCGGGTTGCAGCCACACCGCGTGCTTCACCTCGTCCGCCCAGGACTTGAGCGGCTGCTCGGAGTCCGGGTGCTGCGACCAGAAGTCACGTAGATGTTTGCTGGCGACTAGTTTCAAAGTGTGTGAATATTAGTCCCGAATTGGGACTAATGCAAATGGCATTTGTGTATTCAGCTTTTATGCTCGCACGACTATCTGGCGGTCGTTCAAGCCATTTTTCGACCATAGTCGACTAATCCTTAAATTCGTCTACAACCCACACAGAACAGTCGCTCCGAGCCAAAAGCCATATCATGATCGTACATGCGCCGAAAACAAAAACGGCAGCCAAGGCTGCCGTTTTGCTGCGAACGCGACGCCGCGCTAAGCGGTCGCCTCTTCCGCCGCTTCAGTCGGTGCGTCGCTGTCCGGGAAGCCGAGTTTGACTTTGCCGTCAGTGTCGATGTCGATCTTGACTTTGCCGCCGCCGACCAATTTGCCGAATAAGAGTTCGTCGGCGAGTGCGCGGCGAATCGTGTCTTGAATCAGACGCGACATTGGGCGTGCGCCCATGAGCGGGTCGAAGCCGTGCTTCGCGAGGTAGTCGCGCAGGCCTGGCGAGAACTCGGGATCGACCTTTTTCTCGTGCAGTTGGCCTTCGAGTTCCAAGAGGAATTTGTCGACGACTTTGAGGATGACTTCGTGCGTGAGCGGCGCGAAGCTGATCGTGGCGTCAAGGCGGTTCCTGAACTCTGGCGTGAACATGCGCTTGATCGCTTCCATTTCATCGCCGACTTCTTTCGTGTTGTTGAAGCCGATGATGTTTTTGGTGAGCGTTTCTGCGCCCGCGTTGGTCGTCATCACGATGATGACGTTGCGGAAATCAGCCTTGCGACCATTGTTGTCGGTGAGCGTGCCGTGATCCATGACTTGAAGGAGCACGTTGTAAATGTCCGGGTGCGCTTTCTCGATTTCGTCGAGCAATAACACGCAATACGGATGCTTGGTCACGCCTTCGGTGAGCTGACCGCCTTGGTCGTAGCCGACATAGCCCGGAGGCGCACCAATCAAGCGGCTGACGGCGTGACGCTCCATGTATTCGCTCATGTCAAAGCGGAGCAGTTCTACGCCGAGGCTGAACGCAAGTTGACGCGCGACCTCGGTTTTGCCGACGCCCGTCGGACCTGAGAACAGGAACGAACCAATCGGTTTGCGTGGATTGCCGAGGCCGCTCCGAGCCATTTTGATGGCGGAGGCGAGCGCGTCAATCGCTTTGTCTTGACCGAAGACGACGTTGCGCAAGTCGCGATCCAGCGTTTTGAGGCTGCTGCGATCATCGCTGTTAACGGTCTTCGCGGGAATGCGCGCAATCTTGGCGACGATCTCTTCGATCTCGCTCTTGCCAATGGTTTTCTTCTGCTTCGATTTCGGCAGAATTTTTTGCGCAGCACCGGCCTCGTCGATCACGTCGATGGCCTTGTCGGGCAAGTGACGATCATTGATATGGCGCGCAGAAAGCTCGGCCGCAGCGGTGATCGCAGCGGGCGAATATTTCACGTTGTGATGCGCTTCGTACTTCGGTTTCAGGCCGCGCAAAATCTCAACGGTTTCGCTGATCGATGGCTCGACGACGTCGATTTTTTGGAAGCGACGAGCGAGCGCGTTGTCCTTCTCGAAGACTTGGCGGAATTCGGAATAGGTCGTCGCACCGATGCACTTCAAGCCACCGTTGGCGAGCGCGGGCTTGAGTAGATTGGATGCGTCCAAGGTGCCGCCGCTGGCAGCGCCCGCGCCGATGATGGTGTGGATTTCATCGATGAACAAAATGCCGTTGGCTTTTTCGCTTAATTGCTTGAGCACCGATTTCAATCGCGCTTCGAAGTCGCCGCGATATTTGGTGCCCGCCAAAAGCGCGCCCATGTCGAGCGAATAGACAACGCAATCCGCGAGCACATCAGGCACTTCGCCGTCAACAATGCGCTTCGCCAAACCTTCGGCAATCGCAGTTTTGCCAACGCCTGCTTCGCCCACCAACAGCGGATTGTTTTTGC
>JAGNQL010000067.1 GCA_017989135.1 Burkholderiales bacterium | reverse complement strand
AACCGCTCTGCTTCGTTATGAAGTGATTAAGACCACGCTGCCGAAGGCTAAAGAGCTTCGTCGCGTCGTCGAGCCACTCATCACGTTGGGCAAAAAGCCATCACTAGCGAACCGTCGCTTGGCGTTTGATCGCCTCCGCGATCGCGATATCGTCGGCAAGGTGTTCAATGAGCTCGGCCCACGCTACGCAGCGCGTAACGGCGGTTATGTTCAGATCCTCAAGTTCGGTTTCCGTCAGGGCGATAATGCCCCGATGGCGCTCGTGCAATTGATGGATCGTCCTGCTGCTGCTGAGGCTCCAGCCGAAGACGCGAAGTCAGAATAGTTGGCGAAAGCGGACAAAGAAAAAGGCCGGGTGACCGGCCTTTTTCGTTTCGTCGCGAACAATAGCTTTTCCGCCGTAACGACTGGCCCGTGGCCGTTGTAACTCAATTTTGCAGAAAGTCGACTAAAAAAAAACTAGACTCTAACCATTGTTCGACGGCGCTAGGAGCTAAAAAGCTGTAACTTAGCTTGGATCAGATTTTTTCGTGATCAGGCTGTAAACGAACACGACCACGACGGCACCGACCACGGACGCGATCCAATGTGTGCCCGCGGTCTTGGATACGATGCCAAGCTGCTGTCCACCAAGTGTCCCCAGTAGCGAGCCCGCGACGCCTAACAGCGCAGTGACAATGATTCCGCCGCCTTGTTTGCCAGGGACCAAAAATTTCGCAATCGCTCCAACGACAAGACCAACCAGCGCCAAAATGATGTAATCCATACAACCCTCCTTGTGAAAACAAGCGCAACTGTACACCAATAAGGGTTACCCCGCGTTCACACTAAGCCGCAAATGGCGGTTGGAGAAAACCATGCAATGGATCAGTCAACATCTACCCGAACTTGCCATGTCGGCCGCCATGGCTTGGGGTGCAGGACTCCGGCTATACCTCGTGGTATTTGTCGTCGGTTTGCTCGGCAAGCTTGGGTACGTGCCGCTACCCGATGCCCTCACGGTGCTAGCCAGCCCGTTGGTCCTCGGGGCCGCTGGATTCATGACGTTCGTCGAATTCTTCGCCGATAAAATTCCTTGGCTCGATAGTGTCTGGGACGCGACGCATACCTTTTTGCGCATTCCCGCTGGCGCAGCCCTTGCAGCTGGCATGCTTGGCGAAAGCGGCGACGGTGTCGCAATGGCCGCTGCAATCATAGGTGGCACGCTGACAGCGGGCACTCACTTTGGAAAGGCTGGCACGCGCGCGGCCGTCAATGCATCCCCGGAGCCGTTCAGCAATATCGGGGTCTCGCTATTCGAAGACACCATGGTGGCCGGCGGTCTCGCACTCGCGCTCGCCAATCCGATCATCTTCTTGGTGCTCCTGCTTGTTTTTGTGCTCGCGCTAGTGTTGCTATTGCGAGTCATCATAAAAGGCCTCACCGCCATCGTCCGCCGTTTCTCTACCCAAGCCACCGCCGCGTGACAGCCGGGGAACGGACGCCTTCGCGTCAAACGATGTCGGCCTCGGCCCGGCTGATCCTGCTAGCGCTGCTGCTTTACGCGTGGACACATCGGCACGCCTTCCAAATGACCGGCTTTGCCGAGGACATCGGCCTAGTCCAGTCATTGGTCGCTGCTGCCAACGCAGGCGACCTGGCTAGCGAAATCATCCCGCGGTGGGTGGGGCCGCTGTGGGGGCCGGAATCGACCATGTGGAGGCCATGGGCGTTTACAAGTCTGGCGCTGGATGCCAAGATTTACGGCGCGGCGTCCGGTTCGTGGCACGTAACCAACCTGCTTCTGCACCTCATCGCTGCGGTGTTCACTGCGCTCCTGGCACGGGAGTGGTTTGGATCGCGATGGGCTGCCGTCGCAGCGTTTGCGACGATGCTTCTGCACCCTTGGTCCAGCGAAAGCACGCTCTGGCTCGTTGGTCGCTTCGACGGTTGGGTGACAGCTGCGATTGCGGCTGCACTGTACTTTTCGTGGCGTAGTCAGGGAATAGACCGCTGGTGGTTTGCCGCGGTTATTGCAAGTGGGTTGGCGTACCTGAGCAAGGAATCTGCGCTCGTTCTATTGCCAGCAACGGCGATGCTCGTTGCGTGCAGAGCGCAGGCGCAGTTGCCGCAGGGTACACGCCTAAGCATGGCGCGATTGATGAAACCGCTTGCCCCGATTCTGGGGGCGCAACTACTCGTCGCGGCCACGTACTTCACGCTGCGGTGGCTCGCAGTTGGCGCGGTCAGCACCAACGTGTACGGCAGCAACGCGGTCACTGGCTTAAGCGATCTCGTCAGCCGAGCGACAGCGCACATGAACGCGTTCATCTCGCTGGGGCGTGTCTCTCCATTGGCTGCCACCAGCGCGGCGGTCTTGATGAGTTGGGCGTTGATCGCTGCAATCTCGGCTCGTCGCTGGTCGGTTCTGGCGTTTGCTACTGTGTGGGTCGCGCTGGTGTTTTCGGGCGCAGCGCTGCACTTTAGCGCACCGGTGACTTTCGGTGATGGTTTTCGGCTTTACTACCTCGCGCTCGTCGGTATTGCGTTGGTTGTGGCAGTTAGCACTAGCTTACTCAATGCGTCGCATCCACGAAGGGCGGCCATGTTTGTTGTGGCTTGGAGCGTGAGCCTAGCGATCTGGCAGAACGCTTCGAACGGCCAATGGTGGCGCGCCGCGAAGGATATTGCTAGTAGCGCTGAGGCAATCGGAAACACGCTGCCTACGCTGGCAGAAAGCGAATACGCACTGGTTTTGCTCCCCGAACAAATCGGCGTAGTCCCGGCTTTGCGCAACGCACAGGGCTCGATTGTCCGTGCTGCTCCCGCGCGTTCGGCAGGCGCCGACAACATCGATTACATGGTTGGCTTCTTGCCGATGCAGCTCGACGAGTGGCATCGCTCGATGCAGAAGGACATCGTTCGCCTCGTGACCAAGCGCGCTGACGCACCACCGAGGCCTACCCGCTATTACTGCAAAGAGCAGGGCGTGGATGAGCTCCGCTATTTGGGCTTCTGGGAAGCAGGAACGCTTGACGAGTGGCGCGCGCGTTGGCGGAGCGCTACCCGAGCGGCTTGCCCGAGCCTAAAACTCTAATTCCGCTTTCAGCTTACTCAGCAGCTCAGAGTGCGGACGAACTCGCCACGCGTCGCCTAGCGCAATATCGCCTGCGTATCCCTTCTTCACGACGCGGATGTAGACCGGCGTTGGCCCTGGGCAGTAGGCTTTCAATGTCGCCAACAGCGCCGCGGCTTCGGAGTGCGCACTACTGCCATTGAGCGTGACTACAACGCGTCGACCAAACTGTTCGCGCGCCTTCTCGATATCGTAAATGGAGTCGGCAATCACGCGCGTTCCACCATCGCGATTGTTGGTAATCTTCGCCTCGATCACTATCGGAATATCTTCTTTCAACCAGTGCCGATGAACCTCAAATACGGTTGACGGAATCATGATTTCGTAGACGCTGGTTCGATCATCCAGCGCAAGAAAACAAATGCGCCCCGTTTTTGTGTTGATGACTCGAACTGCGTTGACGATTCCGGCCAAGCGCTGCTTGTTGTCGGAAGGTTCAACGCGCGCTAATGCCATCGTTGTGACGGGCTCTAGATGCTTGCGGTAAGCCTCATACGGGTGTCCACTGAGGTAGAGTCCCAGCGCGGCCTTCTCAAACGCGAGAGACTCCAGCAAGTCCCAAGGACGAGCGTGGATCAACGGCACTTCATGCACGCCCGAATCCGCACCAAACAAGCTGTCCTGCGAAATATTTGCCTGTGCACGCTCTGCTTCGGAAAGCGCGGCCGAAACGTTTGCGAACGCACTGGATCGGTTGTCGTGCAATTTATCAAACGCGCCGGACTTAATCAGCGCTTCCACGGTGCGCCGATTCACAGTTTGCGTGTTGACGCGACGACAAAAATCGAACAAATCCTTGAACGGCCCGCCTTCGGTTCGTGCACGCAATATTTCGATCACTGCGCCTTCGCCGGTGCCCTTCACGCCGCCTAAGCCGTAGCGAATGGTCTTGCGATCAATTGGCACGAAGCGGTACTCGCCAAGATTCACGTCCGGCGGCTCAAACTTCAATCCACAAATCGTAAGCGCGTCTTCGAGCAACTGACGCACCTTGTCGGTGTCGTTCATCACCGCACTCATGTTGGCCGCCATGAAAGCGGCCGCATGATGGCGTTTGAAGTAGGCGGTTTGGTACGCCAAAAGCGCGTACGCGGCGGAGTGCGACTTGTTAAAGCCGTAGCCCGCGAACTTCTCCATGTCGTCGAACAGCACTTTGCTTTGCTGCTCGGTTAGGCCGTTCTTAGCCGCCCCTTCGCCGAAGATCACGCGATGCTGGGCCATCTCCTCGGGCTTCTTCTTGCCCATCGCTCGGCGCAGCAAATCTGCGCCGCCGAGCGAGTATGCGCCGATGATCTGCGCGGCCTGCATCACCTGTTCTTGATACACCATGATGCCGAAGGTTTCTTCGAGCATGGGCTTCAAGCGCGGGTCGTAATACTCAGCTGTTTGGGTGCCGTTTTTGCGTGCGATGTAATCTGGAATCAGATCCATCGGACCCGGGCGATACAACGCGTTAAGCGCGGTCAAATCTTCAAGTCGCGAAGGCTTGGCCTTCACGAGCAAGTCTTTCATGCCGGTCGATTCAAACTGAAAGATTGCGACCGTATTCGCTTCACGGAAAATTTGGTAAACCGATGGGTCATCCAGCGGAAGCGTTTGCAGATCGATTTCAAACGTAGGATCAAGGCGCTTACAAAAGCGAATCGTCCAGTCGAGGATCGTTAACGTTGTGAGGCCGAGGAAGTCGAACTTCACAAGACCCACGGCCTCGACGTCATCCTTGTCGAATTGGCTCACCATCGGCGAGCCCTCATCCTGCGAATACATCGGGCAGAAGTCGGTCAACTTGCCCGGCGCGATCAACACGCCACCGGCGTGCATGCCTACGTTTCGCGGCAGACCTTCGACCTGCTCAGCCAGTTCCAGCAGCGCGGCTACGTCTTCCTCATTACGCTCGCGTTCAACCAGCAGCGGCTCGGACTCCTTGGCGAAAATCGTGTTGGCATCTCGCTTTTTTGGGTCATCCGGCGGCGAAGTCAGCGTGGTCCACTTGCCTGGTGCAAAGGGGATGAGCTTAGCGACGCCATCGACAAAGTTGTAAGGCATATCGAGCACGCGTCCACAGTCACGCACGGCCGCCTTTGCCGCCATCGTGCCGAACGTTGCGATCTGGCCCACACTTTCGGCGCCATATTTTTTTCGCACGTAATCGATCACACGATCTCGGCCGTCCTGACAGAAGTCGATATCGAAGTCGGGCATCGATACGCGTTCAGGGTTCAGGAATCGCTCGAACAGTAAGTTGTACTTGAGCGGATCCAGATCGGTGATGCCCAGCGAATACGCCACCAACGAACCTGCGCCCGATCCGCGCCCCGGACCGACTGGCACGCCGTTCTTCTTCGCCCAACCAATGAAGTCCGCCACGATCAAGAAGTAGCCAGGAAAGCCCATCTTCACGATCACACCAATCTCGAATTCGCATCGGGCGACGTAGCGTGGTCTCTCTGCATCGCGTTGCGCCGCGTCGGGGTAGAGCACTATGAGCCGGCGCTCCAGTCCCTCTAGAACTTCGCTGGTCAAGTGCGACTCAATCGTCACCCCGTCCGGCAACGGAAAGTTTGGCAAGTAATTCTTGCCAAGGGTCATCGTGAGGTTGCAGCGCTTAGCCACCAGCAGCGTATTGGCGATCGCTTGCGGAAGATCCGCAAATTTTTCAACCATTTCGGCCTGAGTCACAAAGCGCTGTTTTTCCGTGAAAACCTTTGGTCGACGAGTGTCCCCCAGCGTATATCCCTCGGCGATACAGACTCGCGCCTCGTGCGCTTTGTAGTCATCCTCACTTGCAAATTGCATCGGATGTGTCGCGACGACGGGTACACCAAGCTTTGCTGCGAGACGCACAGAGCTGTCCACAAAGAGATGCTCGTTCTCGAAGCCCGCTCTATGAATCTCCAGCGCAAAGCGTTCGGGAAACGCTGCGGACCAAAACTCGATCGCCCGCTCGGCAGAAGCAGTTTGTCCATTGCGCAAGGCGATTCCCACTTCACCATACCACCCGCCGGACAGGCAAAAAACACCCTCGGTCGCAGCGCTGTCGGCGATCCATTCGCGTTTCAGGATGGCGCGCCCGCGCACCTGATTTTCGCGAAATGCGCGCGTCAACCAATCACAAAGTTTGAGATAACCATCGCGGCTTTCAGCCAGAAACAGCAGTCGTGCAGGCTCCTGCGAGGGATCATGTGCCTCGACCCAAACGTCCACGCCGCAAATGGGCTTGATACCTTTGCTGCGCGCCGCTTTGTAAAACTTTACAAAGCCGAACAAATTATTCAAGTCGGTAATGGCGAGCGCGGCTTGCTCGTCCTTCGACGCAAGCGATACGACCTCGCCCACCCGAAGCGTCGAATCAACGATCGAGTACTCGCTGTGCATGCGGAGGTGGACGAATGAAACGGCAGCCATAAGCCAATTTTACGTAGCAAAGCTTCTGCGACGCGCCACCCGCCGCAGAAGCGCGGCAGGCGGCAATTTCAGCAGCTTGCGAACGTTCGTTCACGGGCTTTCGGCCGAAATCACTGGTAAGCCGAAGGTACAAGGCCGGAAGCTAATGGCACGCACTGTCGGCGCTCGTTAGCATCCAAACATCGCGATAATCACGGGATGACGCACCATTTTTCTCTCCTCCCCCGCGACGCAATCGCGAATTTGCGTGCCTCAAAAATTCGTGAAGTCGCGAACGCCGGCATGGGGCGCAGCGATACGCTCGCGTTTTGGTTTGGTGAGCCCGATGAGGTGACGCCGGATTTCATTCGTGCGGCGGCAACGGAAAGTCTCGCGCGAGGCGAGACGTTTTATTCGCACAACCTAGGTTTGCCTGAATTGCGGCAAACCGTGGCGCGCTATCTGTCCGCCCTGCATTCGAATCCTGCTGCGCCGATACATGCGGACAACATAGCAATTACGAGCGCAGGCGTGAACGCGCTTTCGCTCGCGGCGCAATGCATTGTGGGCACCGGAGATCGCGTGGTGTGCGTCACGCCGTTGTGGCCGAATTTGGTGGAAATTCCGAAAATTCTTTCCGCGAGTGTGGAGTGCGTGCCGCTTGATTTCACCGAGAACGGCTGGCAGCTAGACCTCGACAAATTGCTTGCCGCGCTCACGCCTGAGACGACGATGTTGATGGTGAATTCGCCAAACAATCCCACCGGCTGGATGCTCTCGCGTGAGGAGCAAAAAGCCATCCTTGACCGCTGCCGTGAATACGGCATTTGGTTGCTTGCGGACGATGCGTACGAGCGTCTGGTGTTTGATGGCTCTGGTTGCGCGCCGTCGTTTTTTGATATCGCCGACGCCAGTGATCGGCTGGTTAGCGCCAGCACATTTTCCAAGTCATGGCTGATGACCGGCTGGCGCTTGGGGTGGCTGGTTGCTCCTTCGCCCTTTATCGAGCAGCTCGGCAAAGTCATTGAATACAACACGTCGTGCGCACCTGTATTCGTGCAACGCGCGGGAGACGCTGCGATCAAGGGAGGCGACGCGGTCATTAAGCGCACCCAGACGCGCTTTCTTGCCGCGCGCGACCACTTGTGTGCGGCACTCAACGCAATGCCCGGTGTTCACGCACCACCGGCTCCAGGTGCGATGTACGCATTTTTCAAAGTAGACGGCGTTACCGACTCGCTCGAATTTTGCAAACAACTCGTCACCGAGTTCGGACTCGGTCTCGCGCCGGGAGCTGGCTTTGGCGACGAAGGCGAGGGTTTTGTTCGGTGGTGTTTCGCGAGCGAACTACTGCGGCTCGATGACGGCATCGCAAGGTTTCGTCTCGGCTTAGACTCGTTGCGAGCATAAAGACCTAAGATAATTCGCAAACTTATTGCAAATCAATGGCTTGTGGCGTAGTCTTCGCGCCATGCATACAGTTGCACTCGTAAGTCGAAAAGGCGGTTGTGGAAAAAGCACACTAGCCACTCATATCGCCGCGTTTTTCGCGCGCGAAGGGCTGCCTGTCACGCTTGGTGATCTGGACCATCAGCAGTCCATGCGCGTGTGGCTTAAACGCCGCCCGAGCGCCGCGCCCGCCATCACCGGCTGGGTGGGCGATGGCAACGGCCAAGTGCGCCCGCCGCTGGGCGTCTCGCATCTAGTGCTCGACACGCCGGGCGGCTTGCATGGCCTCAGTCTGGCCAAAGTCGCGATGGTTGCCGACGCCATTTTGATTCCGGTTTCAGGTTCTGTATTTGATCGCGAAGCGGCGTCTGATTGTTGGGCCGAACTCCGCGTGCATCCGCGCGTGGTGAGCGGTCGCTGTCAGGTCGCGGCAGTCGGTATGCGACTTGACCGGCGCACGCAGGCCGAAGACGTCGCGCGTGACTGGGCCGCTTCGATTGGCTTGAACTGGCTGTGCAGTCTCCGCAGCTCGCAAATCTACGTGCGCGCCGTCGAGAACGGACTCAGCATTTTCGATATGCCGCCGGCAGCGGCCGCGTTGGATCGCGAGCAATGGGAGCCGTTGCTGGATTGGCTACGCCAGCAAGGATTTGATACAGCGGCAACGCCAAATCCCGCCGTCGTGCGCTCCACGCCTATGCGCCCCACGTTGGTTCACCCACACCCACGTCCGTTATTGCAGACAGCCTCACTCGGCGCAGATGAACACATCAGTTCGCCGCCTGCAACCGCCACGACTGCCGACACAGTCACAGTGGCTTCCGTTCCGATCGCCGCGCCGCCGAGTTTGCTCGCGCGATGGGTGCCACGCTTTCTGCGCGCGAAACACCACGCCTAAGCTCACTCCACGCGCGTCGCTTTTCGGGTGTTGCCACCTTGCGTCAGCGAAAAGCTGCCGGCCTTGCCATCTTTTACGTCTTCAAACACGATTTCGAGCGGTGTGATGCGCGCGAAGAACGTGCTGTTGTTCTTGCCGAAGATTTCGAACTCGCCTTGACCGGTCGCCTGCCCGAATAGCTTGCCATCGCGCAGTCGAATGGTCACGCTAAACGAGGGTGAGAGGGCGTACGTGCCAACGTATTGCGCCATCAGTTTCGCATCTACCGCAACGGCTATTGCGCGCATCGCGGCGAGGTTTTTTAAAGGGATAGATGGCTCGATTAAATGCAATCCGATGTCGAGCACGGCCGCGCTCGCGTTGCTCAAGACGGCGACGCTTGATTTTCGTTCAGGGTCGACCCATAGCGAGGCCGCGAAACCGCCAGTCATCCCGTCGTGGTTCACCACCGTGCGGCCGTTGAGTGGCGCGAGAATCCACGCCAGCCCCGTCGGATTCATCGGCGAGATACCGTCGCCGTAACGCTTCTGCGCCAGCTCAAACGCTTCACGTAGCGGCGTGTCGATTGCGCCGCTCGCGGCTTGACCGTATCGTGCGATATCTTTTGCGCTCATCGACAACGCGCCAGCCGGCGCGATGACGTCGAAGCGCCAATGCCGCGCGCCCCTCAACGTCACGCCCTTGTCGAGGTAGTGCCCGGCGCTATATCGGCCCGTCTCTGAGCGCGGTACGGTTAAGTACGTTGAGGTTAAGCCTAGCGGCGTCAGCACGCGGGTTTGCAGTAGGTTGGCGTATGTGGTGTTCGCGGCGCGCGCAAGCGTGTAGCCCAGCAGTCCCATACCTAAGTTGGAATACGCGTAGGCCTCGTCGCGCTTCTTGGTCGTCTTTCCGCCGTCGCTTTCGATCGCGACCTCCCGCTCTTTCAAGTACAGCAGCAGCTGCTGTTCTCGGTAGTCCACGTATGGGTCGTGCGACGTGCCGTTCACCATGTTGTTCGGCAAACGCGGCAAGCCCGAGCGGTGCGTCGCCAGATCCACTAACCGAATGGGTGCGCCCGTGTGATCGCGCAACTTCAGGCCAAGCACGCCTTGCGGAAGCCAGCGCTCCACCGGATCGTCGAGCTTCACTTCGCCTTTGAGCACCATGTCGGCGAGCAGCAGCGTTGTGAAAGTTTTTGTGATCGAACCGACTTCAAACAACGTGTCGCCGGTGATCGCGTCGGTCTTGTTGAGTGACGTGTGGCCGTGCGTCACGACGCGCACGTTGGCGCCCTCGGTAATCACGACCGCGATGCCGACTGCTTGTTTGTCGACGTCGATTCGCTGCGTCAAGATTTCCTTCACGCGTGCGTCGGTGGGTTGCCCGAAGACGGGCGCAACGCCCAGAAACGCGAGCGCAACACACACGATTGTGGACGCAACACGTGGCGTAAACAGCGAGGACACGGCGAGGAGGCGCATGACACATTCCAATCAAAGCTAGAGAACCTGAAGTGATGCTAAGCGTGCGCCCATCCGTCAGCAAGGGTGGTGCGACGGAGGGCATCTTGTCAGGACGAAACGCAAGTCACGAACCGTCACCGCCGAACTTACGCAACTGAATGGGTGCCTCGCTTTCTGCGCGCGAAGCACCACGCCTAAGCTCACTCCACGCGTTTGGCCTTTCGCGTATTGCCACCTTGTGTCAGCGCAAAGCTTCCGGCCTTGCCATCTTTTACGTCTTCAAAAACAATTTCGAGTGGCGTGATGCGGGCGAAGAAAGTGGTCTCGTTCTTCCCGAAGATTTCGAATTCACCCTGACCCGTCGCCTGCGCGAAGAGCTTGCCATCGCGAAGCCGAATGGCCACGCTAAACGTCGGTGTCAGCGCGTAGGTTCCGACGTACTGCGCCAACGTTTTCGCATCGACCGCTACCGCCGTTGCGCGCATCGCGGCGAGGCTTTTTAACGGAATGGACGGCTCCATCAAATGCAGGCCGATGTCGAGCACTGCTGCTGAGTTCGCGTTGCTCAAAACCGCGACTGAGGACTTGCGTTCGGGATCGACCCATAACGAAGCCGCGAAACCGCCCGTCATGCCGTTGTGGTTGACCACTGTGCGGCCGTTGAGCCGCTCGAGAATCCACGCGAGCCCCGTCGGGTTCATTGGCGACATGCCGTCACCGTAGCGCTTCTGCGCGAGCTCGAAGGCTGCGCGTAGCGGCGTGTCGATGGCGCCGCTCGCAGCTTGGCCGTAGCGCGCGATGTCTTTTGCGCTCATCACCAATGCGCCTGCTGGCGCGGCCAGACCAAAATGCCAGTGCGAAACCTCCATCAAAGCAACGCCGCGATGCAGGCGATGACCGTTACTGAATCGTGTGAATTCTTTGCGTGGGACGTCTAGGTATGTGGAGGGCAAACCTAGCGGCGTGAGAACGCGCTTTTGCAG
The DNA here is from genome assembly GCA_017989135.1 of Burkholderiales bacterium. Lineage (GTDB taxonomy): Bacteria > Pseudomonadota > Gammaproteobacteria > Burkholderiales > Casimicrobiaceae > Casimicrobium. The sequence continues at coordinate 2,808 of JAGNQL010000067.1, read as the reverse complement.
GAGGTCTGAGTAAGTCGTGTTCGCAGCGCGGGCGAGCGTGTACCCGAGCAAACCGAATCCCAAGTTGGAGTACACATACGATTCATCCCGCTTCTTCGTGATCTTTCCGCCGTCGGCCTCAACCTTGGCTTCGCGCTCTTTTAGGTAGAGCAGCAAGTCCTTTTCGCGGTAGTCCACATATGGATCCTTCAACGCCGAACGATCTATGTTGCTCGGCAATCGTGGCAACCCAGAGCGATGCGTCGCCAAGTCAATCAAGCGTATCGGCGCGCCGGTGTGATCGCGCAACTTGAGCCCATTCGAACCTTGCGGGAGCCAGCGCTCGACCGGATCGTCAAGCTTGATTTCCCGTTTCAGTACCATGTCTGCGAGCAAAAGCGCCGTGAATGTCTTGGTGATCGACCCGACCTCAAACAACGTGTCGCCGGTGACCGCGTCGGTCTTGTTGAGCGACGTGTGGCCGTGCGTCACGACGCGAACATTGGTGCCCTCGGTAATCACCACCGCGATGCCGACTGCTTGTTTGTCGACGTCGATTCGCTGCGTCAAGATTTCCTTCACGCGGGCGTCGGTGGGTTGTCCGAACGCGGGCGCAACGCCCAGAAACGCGAGCGCAACACACACGATTGTGGACGCAACACGTGGCGTAAACAGCGAGGACACGGCGGCGAGGCGCATGACGCATTCCAATCAAAGCTAGAGAACCCTAGGTGATGCTAAGCGTGCGCCCATCCGCCAGCAAGCGCCGTGCGACGGAGCGTATCTTGTCGAGACGAAACGCGACCCGTAAACCGTCACCGCCGAACTTACACACCGGAATTGACGACATTGCCTTAACAACTTTATGGGCTCAGCGACCGTCGCACGGTCATTAAAGCTAGTTTTTACTGAGTATCGACTATCTACTAAATGAGCATGGAACGACAGCAGAACAGCGGTTAGGCCTAAAAAGCCGTAAATGAAAAATTACAGTTCGTCTGCCTACGGCGACAGCATTTCATCAATTATTTCAATGGTTTAGGCGTTTCATCCGAAATCGCGTCGCCCGCCTGCGACACGCCGTTGCAAATACTTGCCTTGTTCGCCGAACTCACGAACAATGACGTCGTCATAGTTTGGTGAGCGCGCTGTGCGCCACGGGTGCATTTTCCACAGCGTGGATACCAGCGCTCTGCGGCGAGCCGTCGGCTCGTCGCGCTTCATCGTCTTGAGGAGAAACTGATGCTGAAAAACTCATTCCTTGGCCGCCGTGACGAGCCGGCCACGCCACCCAACACCGGCCGCGCCAGCGTAGATTCGCCGCGCTACGCCCCGCAACCCGACGCGGTGCCGCTCGCCGCGGTTGCGGTGAGTACGCTGAACGCCAACGCCGCAAACTCCACCGCTGCGCGTATCAACGCCGAACAAAAGCAATCGTCTTCGTCGTCAGCACCCACCACCGAACCGACGCACGCGCCGGGTACGCCGCGCCTCACGGTCGGCCCGAACATCACGCTCAAAGGTGCCGAGATCAACGACTGCGACACGCTCGTCGTCGAAGGTCATGTCGAAGCATCCATGGACAGTAAAACACTAGAAATTTTGAAGACCGGCTCGTATCAAGGCAACGTCAGCATCGACGTCGCCGAGATTCACGGCCGCTTCGACGGCAATTTAACCGCCCGTAAAAAACTCATCGTTCACGCCACGGGCTGCGTCTCGGGTGTCGTGCGCTACGGCTCGCTCCTCGTTTCGGAAGGCGGTGTCGTTAGTGGCGATATTGCGTCCATCGACAGCAACGGCGAGCCTCAGTTGCAACGCGTCGCGGGCTACCCTTCGGCACGCGCTGGGGCGGTTCCGCTCGTGGCGTCGGCCCTGCCTGCCGCAGCGGCAGCAAAGGCAATCGGAGGCAGCCTTGCAACGCCGTAAAGCGCTCGACCCCAGCGCCGCACCTGTCGCCCGTAGCACCGCCACGAAGCGCGGTGCAGCTGCGTCAAAAGCGCTGCTGCACCGCGCACAGCAGTGGCTCACTGCTCGCGAACGCTTAGTCTCAATCTGGCTCACACGCACGGGCCAGCGCGCACGCGTGAGCTTGCAAACAATCGCGTCGCGGTATGACAACGCTGAAAATCGTCACGGCAGCGCACGCAGCCCCGTCGTACCGCGCTGGTGGGAATACGAAAGCGAACTCAAACGCCGCTTAGCCCTAGAAATACTGCTGCGGCGACTGTTTTCCATCGTGCCGCAAACAGAAGTACACGCGCGCTAAGTCGGCAATCGCAAATCTTGCGGTCTGAGTGCCCAACGCCGTAGGTACGTCGCGCTCAGACACGCTCGCGCGCCGCTCCGCAGACTCGCGCCGCACGAGAACGAAACTTCGCCGATTTCACCGAGTCGAAATAGGCCGACCCACAACGCTTCGTGCAGACCAATAGTAGGCGCGGACACGGCCGAGCTTTCCCACGCCACCAAGCCCGCTCAACTTCGCGCTTACAGACTGCCCAAACGAACAGCATTGCAGTCCGCCCCCAGAACAAAGGAGTTCACTGATGAAAACGCCTCAATCGCATCCCTTGACCAAACGCTTCGCGCTCGTATCCGGATTGCTGCTAGCGTCCGTCGCTTCCGTCGCCTCAGCACAGCACAAAAGCCCGTTCTACGCTGGCTTCGGCGTCGGCGGATCACTGACCGATGGCGACTACCGCAACCAGGTGCTCAACGCCAAACCACTGGTTGATCCGCTGTTCTTTAAGGTCAATAGCGCCTCGATCAACAACGGCGCGCGCTTCGGTGGTCACCTGTATGCGGGCTATCAGTTCACGCCGCAGC
>JAGNQL010000253.1 GCA_017989135.1 Burkholderiales bacterium | reverse complement strand
GCTCAACGGCGTGGATGATGCGAGCCAAAGTGCTGTGGCTCGCCACGGCGGTGTTCTTGATCTCAAGCGTTGCAGTCTCGTTGATCGTGCCTGCAAACACCGTATCACCCGGTCGCTTGTCGACCGGGATGCTCTCGCCGGTCACTGGGGCCTGATTGATCGCGCTGTTGCCACTAACGATCAAACCGTCCAGCGGGATCCGCTCGCCCGGTTTCACTCGCACGACCGCATCGAGCGGCACAGCGCTAGACAGCATGTGCGCATAACTTCCGTCCGCCTGCTTAACGTCTGATTCTTCCGGTGCGAGAGACATGAGGCTTTTGATGGCATTGCGCGCACGATCCACGGAGCGCGCTTCGATCAGTTCAGCTATCGCGTACAAAGCCATGACCATCGCAGCTTCCGGCCATTGGCCAATGAGGAAGGCACCCGTGACGGCGACCGTCATCAAGGCGTTAATGTTCAGTCTTCCGTGACGAAGCGCGCCTAAGCCTTTGCTGTACGTGGACAGTCCGGCCAACCCAATGGCGACGGCCGCGAGCACCATGCCGACAATTTTCCACGGAATGGCATCGGGCGCGAAAAACGACATCGCTTCTGCCGCGACGGCAAAGACGAGTGCTGCGACGTAGCGCGCCGCTTCCGACCAACCGCTTCCCGATTCACTACTGTGATCATGGTCGTGATGATCGTGGCCCTCATGCGACTCGTCGCTAGTGGCGCTCGCAGCGTCGGAGCGGCGAGTGTTGTCTGCAACCGGCTGCGGCGAAAAGCCAGCCCTGCGAATCGCCTCAAGTGCGGGTTGCAAGGCGACCGCGTCGGCATCAATCGCAAGTGTTCGCGCACCGAGCTGAAACGACAATGATCGAATGCCCGCAATCGGCTCCAGAGCGCGACGAATTTCACCTTCTTCAGCTGCGCAGTCCATCGTAGAAATTCGCCAAAGCGTGCTTATTGGCGAAGCAACGACTGGCGACGGTTTGGCCAACGCAACGGGCGAAGGTGCGTCACAACACGCGGAACTTGCGTATGTGGGCTTGGTTTCAGGAATCTTTTCAGAAGACATGGCGAAGCCGGTTCAGCGACATAATTGCCGTATTAGAAACCCTGTAGCCGCTACAGAGTCAAGCGTAAAATTGGGTTGTGTTTATGGCACCGGTCACTAACAGGGCTAACGATGCGTATTGGCGAACTTGCAGAATCAACCGGCGTAGATGTCGAAACGGTCCGGTTTTACGAGAAGTCAGGTTTATTGCCACCTCCCGCGCGTGAGGCCAATGGCTACCGAACCTATGGCAAAACGCACCTTGAACGGTTGGCGTTCATCCGTCACTGCCGGGCGCTTGACATGCCGCTCGTGGACATCACGCGTTTGCTGAATTTTGTGGATCGGCCCGCCTCAGACTGCGGCGACATCAACGTGCTCGTAGATGAGCAAATTGGTCGCGTCAGAGCGCGCTTGAGGAGCATGCGAGCGTTGGAAAAACAACTTACCGCGTTGCGGCACCTGTGTGGTGAACCCCTCGCAACGCAAGAGTGCGGCATTCTGCAGGAATTGGTTTCAGCTGCGCGGGGCGAGTCGTGCGCGTGTCATCATAAAACCTCTCAGTAGGCTTGGACGCAAGGTAGCTTATAGATGGTGCGAATTGACATTTTTGTCGCAGCAAAGAACAGCGAAGAAAAAGGACTGTATGAAACGAACTATCGCGATCAAACTCGGGCTTACAGTCGCGGCGCTACTGTTCGGCACGCATGCGTGGGCCGGTCGTCCACTCACCGTCGACGATGCAGGCATGAACGATAAGGGCAATGGCCACGTCGAGCTCTGGTACGCGGCCGATAACCGTGGTTTCCGTCAATTTAGTATCGCCCCGGCTTACGCTGCGTTTGAAAATATTGAACTCGGTGCCGTCGTTTCGCGGGAGAGCTCAAGCGCGAGCAATACGTACGCGGTACAAGCTAAGCTCATCGTCACTCCATCAAAAAAAGACGGCTGCAACTTTGGCGCAAGCGCGGGCATCGGCTGGGAGCGGCATGTATCTAGTAACGTCCCGTTCGCCAATGTGCTGGCGACATGCAATTTCGAAGCAGGCTCCATACATGTGAATGCTGGCGCGGTAAGACATGCAGGCGACACCACGGTTGCCACATGGGGCGTGGCGTTCGAGCGCGAAGTCGGCGCGGCGACAGCGCATATCGAGGCATTTGGTGAACGTGGGTCAAAGGCCACGACGCAGGTTGGCCTACGTAGCAACATCGCGCCGAAAGTGCAGCTCGACGGCACAGTGGGTAGGCGCGGTAGCGATACGCTCTACAGCCTCGGCCTCAAACTGTCGTTCTAGCCAGATTCGATCATTCGTCCGCGTAAAAGCGATAAAACAGTTTTTCGTTTTTGAAGCAATGCGCGTCGACGACATGATGAATGATCGACAAATCGAGCAGGCGTTGGCCCATACAAATTGCTTCGTTCAGCGTGTGCCCTTGCGTTTGCATCCAGCGGACGGCGTCGGCGCCCACAAAGCACTTCGGATAGGTCGCGCCCATGTACTGGCGGTCTGCCACCTCTAGGCCAGTCGAGCCCCGCGCGACTGAGTAGAAGCGCTCAATGTCCCACCGCGCGGGCCATTGCGAAACGCGAAAGTAATAGTTTTCGTCGGCAAAGGTTTGTTCGTGCGCGACGTGATAGATCAGGCCAGCCGCCTGCAGCGCCTCACCCACGGAAACCGCTGCGGGCGTTGGGAGACGCAACGCACCTTCAAGCCAACGCACCGCTTCGCTCGCCACAAAGCACTCCGGATAAACCTGCAATCGGTAGCGCCGATCCGTAATTTTCACGCCCCCTGAGCGCTGCAACCGAACGGCCAAGGCGGCGAGGTCAACGCCGCTGCCTTCCGCCGCTGCGATGGTTCGCGCAGGCGAGAGCGCGCTGTTGTGCATTGCGATACGCAGATACGGGGCGACGCGGCGAGTCGCCGCAGCGACCGACGCATCATCCCCAACGATAGCGCGAAGCAATTTCTCACCCGTTTCCGCCCAACGCCAAGGGGTGATCTGCGACACGATGTCAGTGGCGCCCGATTGCTTCGCCCACTGTTCGGCGGCTGCGTCGGTGAGCTGCAATTTGGGTGCAATCGCCACGATAGGCGCGCCGGGCGATATCCGTCGAATCAAGGCACAAATTGACGCCAGCGACTGCCGGTGAGCCGCCAACTGACCGAGATCGACCGCCACGCCGACCGGAACGTCACCGGGCGACACTGCCAGTCTGTGACCGATATCTGCGGGATCGGCGAACGGATCAATCGTGCCCTTAAGCGCGTCGGTGGCCGCCCGCAACAGCGCCACGGTGGGCAAGTCGGCCGATAGCAGCAGAAGTTTGAACATGGACGATCTCGCGCAGGCAGTTTGTCATTAGTCTCGCGCCGTGGCTACGCCTTACATTTGTTCGGACATTGCAGTGTCCGTCGAATTTTCGCGACGCAGCGACGATGCGGCTGATTGACCCCAGCGGCAGTTATGCATCCAAAATGGCGGCAACCGCGTCACGCGGTAGCGGAAATGCCAGCAGCACTTGCTGTACCGCAGCGGGTGACATTCTTTTGTCTGCCAAAGCCGTGGCAAGCGTATCGGCAGCCGCAATTTCGGTCGGATGAAACCGCAGAAAGAGCGCGCGAATTTGTGGCGCGCTTGCGAGGCCAATTTCAAGCACGCTATCAATACGCCCCGGCCGGATGAGCGCCGCGTCCAGCGCTTCGCGTCGATTGGTGGTCAGCACCACAATCC
>JAGNQL010000252.1 GCA_017989135.1 Burkholderiales bacterium | reverse complement strand
TTGTGAAGGTACTCGTTCCGGTCAAGCGCGTTGTGGACTACAACGTAAAAGTGCGCGTCAAGCCCGACAATTCTGGCGTTGATATCGCTAACGTAAAAATGTCGATGAATCCGTTTTGCGAAATCGCGGTGGAAGAAGCCGTTCGCTTGCGCGAGAAAGGCGTCGCGACGGAAGTGATCGCCGTTTCTGCTGGCGTTCCACAGTGCCAAGAAACACTGCGCAACGCAATGGCCATCGGTGCAGATCGTGGCATCTTGATCGAGACCGATGTTGAGTTGCAGCCGCTGGCGGTTGCAAAACTCCTAAAGGCCATCATCGACAAAGAACAACCCCGGCTCGTGTTGCTTGGTAAGCAAGCCATCGATGACGATGCCAACCAAACCGGGCAGATGCTCGCCGCGCTGCTTGGCTGGGGCCAAGCGACGTTTGCCTCAAAAGTTGAGATTGCAGGCGACACTGCGACGGTGACGCGCGAAGTTGATGGGGGCTCAGAAACCGTCTCGATCAAGCTGCCAGCGATCATCACCACTGACTTGCGCTTGAACGAGCCCCGTTACGCCACGCTTCCAAACATCATGAAGGCCAAGAAAAAGCAGCTTGACACGTTCAAGCCCGCTGACCTTGGCGTTGACGTTGCGCCGCGCCTCACGACGCTCAAAGTAGAAGAGCCGCCAAAACGCCAAGGCGGCGTGAAAGTGGCGGACGTTGCAGCGCTCATCGACAAACTGAAAAACGAAGCGAAGGTCATTTGATCATGGCAAATCTTGTATTGGCGGAACACAGTCACGGCGCGCTCAATGCTGCGACGCTTAATGTCATCTCCGCAGCAACCGCTATCGGCGGCGATGTGCACGTGCTCGTAGCCGGCCACAACGCGAGCGCTGCTGCCGCTGCTGCCGCGCAAGTTGCGGGAGTCTCCAAAGTGTTGCTCGCCGACGGCGCTGCGCATGCCAACCAGCTGCCCGAAAGCGCCGCAGCGCAAGTCGTCGCGGTCGCCGGCTCTTACAGCCACATCCTGGCGCCAGCCACGGCGTACGGCAAAGGCGTCGCACCGCGTGTTGCGGCCTTGCTCGACAAAGCGCAAATCAGCGACATCATCAAGGTAGTCGACGCCGATACCTTTGTACGCCCCATTTACGCTGGAAACGCCTACGCCACGGTGAAGTCGAACGACAGCGTAAAGGTACTCACGGTGCGCGGCACGGCATTCAGTGCTGCAGCCACCTCGGGTGGCAGCGGCACAGTTGAGTCTGTTGCTGCTGTGGCCGATGCGGGCGTTTCAACGTTCGTTTCCGCTGAAATTACGAAGAGTGAGCGGCCCGAGTTGACCGCCGCCAAGATCATCGTTTCCGGTGGCCGTGGTTTGGGTTCTGGCGAAAAGTATCGTGAAGTGCTCACGCCACTCGCGGACAAGCTCAACGCCGCAATGGGCGCATCGCGTGCCGCGGTTGATGCGGGTTTTGTGCCGAACGACTATCAAGTCGGGCAAACCGGCAAGATCGTTGCGCCGGATCTCTACATCGCTGTCGGCATCAGCGGTGCGATTCAGCACCTCGCCGGCATGAAAGACAGCAAGGTCATCGTCGCCATCAACAAAGATCCGGACGCGCCGATTTTCAGCGTCGCCGACTATGGGCTGGTGGGCGACTTGTTTGAAGTTGTGCCGCAGTTGGCCGCAAGTCTGTAAACGCAGTAAACCAAGCGGGCCCTGTTGCCCGCTTTTTTTTCGTCATTCACGCCAAAGTTCGCCCCATGAGCACCTATCGCGCCCCCACCAAAGAATTCAAATTTCTGCTTGAAACCGTCGCACCGCTGGACGCACTCTCCGCGTTGCCACATTTCGAGGAAGCGACGCCCGACACGGTGTACGCCATCATTGACGAGTCCGCCAAGTTTGCGACTGACGTGCTCGACCCTTTGAATTGGTCTGGTGACCAAGAAGGCGCGAAGCATCATGGCGCCGACAACTCCGTCACCACTCCGAAGGGTTTCAAAGCGGCTTACGACGGCTATTGCGGAATGGGCGGGGCGGCGCTGCCGATGCCAGCGGAATTTGGTGGCCTAGGCATGCCGCGCAGCTTGATTACCTTGACCGACGAAATCGTTCACTCGTCGAACATGAGTTTTGGCTTGTTGCCTATGCTGACACAAGGCGCAATTGAGGCTATCTTGCTGGCGGGTTCCGATACGCTGAAGCAGACGTACCTACCGAAGATGGTCAGCGGCGAATGGACGGGCACCATGAACCTCACTGAGCCGCAGGCGGGCTCGGATCTGGCGCTGGTTAAAACGCGCGCGGAGCAACAAGCCGATGGCACGTTCAAAATTTTCGGCACCAAAATTTTCATTACGTTTGGCGAACACGATTTCACCAGCAACATCATTCATCTGGTGCTCGCGCGTCTTCCGGATGCGCCCGAGGGCGTAAAGGGAATTTCGCTGTTCGTTGTGCCAAAGTTTTTGGTGAACGCGGACGGCTCGCTCGGTGCGCGAAACGATGCGCACTGCGTCTCCATCGAACACAAGCTAGGCATCCACGGCTCGCCAACGTGCGTGATGCAGTTCGGCGACAACGGTGGCGCAACGGGCTACGTCGTTGGCGAACTGAACCGCGGCCTCGAATACATGTTTGTGATGATGAACCTTGCGCGCTTTGGCGTGGGTTTGCAAGGCATCGGCATCGCAGAGCGCTCATACCAACGTGCTGTGACGTTCGCGCGTGAACGCGTGCAGTCGCGGGATGTCGCGGCTCCAAAGAATCCGTCAGTGCCGATTATTCGTCACCCGGACGTGCGCCGCATGTTGCTGCGGATGCGCGCGCAAACCGAAGCCGCTCGCGCGTTGGCAATGGCGACGGCCTACGCATTCGATTTAGCTGAAGCGCACCCGGACGCAGATGTACGTAAAGCCAATCAAGCATTCGTTGAATTCATGATTCCGATTCACAAGGGTTGGGCCACGGAGATGGCACAGGACGTGACCTACCAAGGCATTCAAGTGCACGGCGGCATGGGCTTCATCGAAGAAACCGGCGCTGCGCAGCACTACCGCGACGCGCGCATCACAACGATTTACGAAGGCACGACGGCGATCCAAGCCAATGACCTCGTGGGTCGAAAGATGGCGCGTGAAGGTGGCGTAACGGCGAAGGCGTTGGTCGTCACCATGCGCGAGTTCTGCAAGTCGCTGGCAGCGTCGAACAACCTGCACTTGAAAGCTACGCACACGAAATTGGCCGCGGGTATCGACGCGGTCGAGCGCGCTATCGACTTCAATCTCACGAACTTCAATACGAACGTGCGCGCGTGCTTTGCGGGCAGCGTACCAATGGTGAAATTGTTCGGCATTGTGTGCGGCGGATGGCAGTTGGCGCGAGTGGCCCTCGAGGCTGAAAAGCGCATCGCTGCGGGGGATGCCGACAAGGCGTTTTACGAAGCCAAACTGGCCACGCTGCGTTTCTACGCCGACACCATGATTCCCGAGGCGATTGCTGCAGCCGATACGATCGTGAACGGTTCGCACGGCACATTAGCTCTGGACGAAGCTGCGTTCTAACCATCCGCACAGGTACATAGCGGGGCGGCGGGCACGTCCGCCAATCGTTCACAAGGCGGGCAGTGCCCGCCTTACTAGCATCGCCCTCGACACGCAAAAGGTTCTCATGCTGCAACTTCACTATTTCCCCTCCAACGCTTCGCTCACACCGCACATCCTGTTGGAAGAAATGGGCGTGCCGTTTGAGCTGAAGTTGGTTGATCGCGCGAATAACGCGCAGAAGTCGCCAGAGTATTTGAAGC